>NZ_JAZDRK010000015.1:0-124648 GCF_047501505.1 Rhodopseudomonas sp. G2_2311 | reverse complement strand
GTGGCAAGAGCCCTCACCCCAGCCCTCTCCCGCAAGCGGGAGAGGGAGAAGAGGCGCAGTGCCGGCAACCCAGCAACGCGATTGAGCACTGCCGCTGCTTGCTTCATCTTCTCAGTTCCGCTGCGGAAGCTTCAGCGCGCCGCAGCGCTGCAGCTCCGCAACCTCGTCCGCGCCATAGCCCGCCTCGCGAAGCACCTCGGCGCCGTGTTCGCCGAGCCGCGGCGCGAAGCGCTGGCGCTCGACCTTGGTATTCGACCACGTCGCCGAAACCTTCATGTCGCGGATCGCGCCTTCGCTGGGATGCTCGACGACGGGGAAGAAATCGGTCGCCACCGGATGCGGGTCGTGCAGGATGCTCTCGAGATCGTGCATCCGCATTGCCGGCACATCGGCTTCGTCGAGCAGCGTCACCCACCCCTCCGTGGTCCTGGTCAGGAAGATCCGTGCCAGCTCGGCATAGACCACGTCGATGTTCACCGCGCGCCGCGCGAAGCTGGTGTAGCGGTCGTCGGCGAGCAGATCGTCGCGGCCGACCGCGGTGAGGAAGCTGATCCATTGCTTGTCGTTATAGACCATGGCGCAGATGTAGCCGTCGGCAGTCTGATATGGCCGGCGGTCCGGCGACAGATGCCGCGCGTAGCCGCCGCGATCGAGCGGCGGCTCATAGGTGAGGCCGCCCATGTGATCGCCCATCACGAAGCTCGCCATCGTCTCGAACATCGGGATGTCGAGCCGCTGGCCTTGGCCGGTGCGATCCCTATGCACCAGCGAGGCGCAGATCGCGCCGACCGCGGTGAGCCCGACGATGCGGTCGACCAGCGCATTCGGCACGTAGCGCGGCGTGCCGTCACCGACCCGCGCATTCAGCGCCGGCAGCGCAGTGGCGCCCTGGATCAGATCGTCATAGGCCGGCTTGGCCGCATACGGCCCATCCTGGCCGAAGCCGAACACGCCGGCATAGATCAGCCGCGGATTAAGCGGCGCGACGTCGTCATAGCCGAGCCGCAGCCGCGCCATCGCCTGCGGGCGAACGTTATAAACCAGCACGTCGGCGCGCGCGATCAGCCGCAGCACCGCGGCGCGGCCGGCGTCGTGCTTGAGGTCGAGGCAGATGCTGCGCTTGTTGCGGTTGGCGTTGAGAAACACCGGCCCCATGCCGGGATGCCGTGCCGGACCGATCTGCCGGGTGACGTCGCCGTCTGGAGATTCGATCTTGATGACGTCGGCGCCGTAATCGCCGAGCATCTGGGTGGCATAAGGCCCCATCAGCACCGACGTCATGTCGACGATTATCGTGCCCGCCAGTGGCCCCATCGCGGCGCTTCGCATCCCTGGTTCGCGGCGCTCTGATCGGCGTCGTCATGGCGATGTAACGGGACCGGCTCACCGAGATCAAGCCGGCGCCCGGCATGGCGCCATGCGGGACATACTCCACGGCGCGGAAGGTTTTGACCGCCCTCATTGACCGAACAGCCGGCGAACCGTTGACTTCGCGCAGTTTGGGGCGGAGACGAGCGGCGATGACCACCCATCATACAACCTACACCGCGCCGCCATTCGGCCCGGCGCTGATGCTGAACGCCTTCGCGCCCTCGCGCGGCTGGAATCCGAAAGACGGCTTCCCGGATTTCAGCTTCATCTGGCGCGGCTATCAGATCAGTCCCGCTGCGCTGGCGACCTTGCAACGCGCTGCGGGCCGCGACGATGCGGCGACGGCCGACCGCCTGATGCTGCTGGCGCCGCATGTCACCGGCTTCCGGCTGACGATGGCGCTGCTGATGTGCCGGGACTGGCCGCTGCCGATCTGGCGGGCGCTGCAGCTCCGCAACCGGGTGATCCGCAGCGGCGCGATCAAACTCGACACGCCGTCCGACCTGATCGTGCGGGCGACCGGCTGGCGGGTGCATGACAAAGGCATTGAGCTCGACGTCCTGGCGCAACTGATGCAGGGCGAGGATTGGCCGTGGCAAAGCATTACCACGTTCTATTACCGCGGCCGCTTCGACGGACCGGCGAGCCACGGCGCCGACGACGGTGCGGCGATGGCCTCGCCCCCGATCGAGCCATCGCTGCCGCCGCTGACGCAATGGACTGTCGCTGGCGACGAGCGGCTGCGCTGGGCGGCGCTCACCGGCGACTACAATCCGCTGCACCTCGTCGATATCTACGCCCGTGCCACCGGCTTCGCTGCCGCCTCGGCCCACCCGCAGCGCATCGCGGCGCAATGCCTCGGCCACCTCGCCCCGACACCAGAGTCGCCGACGCAGCTCGATCTCTGGCTGAAAGGCCCGGTGTATTTCGGCCGCATTGCATCGCTGCGCGAGGCCGCGAGCGACGGCGGCACCACCTTCGGTCTCTGGATCGACGGCGACGATCGTCCGGCGATGGTGGGGGTGATGCGATAACTCCGTCATTGCGAGGAGCGCAGCGACGAAGCAATCCAGCTCCGTGCAGAGAGCCGGATTGCTTCGCGGAGCCTGTCATCGGGCGGCGCTTCAACCCGGGGGCTCGCGATAACGGAGGGGGACCTCCAGCATCTCGCGACCTTGGCATTCTCGGACCTATCAGTTCGTCATGCCCGGCCTTGTGCCGGGCATCCACGCCTTTGAATTCGCGATGGCCCGAAGGCGTGGATGGCCGGGACGAGCCCGGCCATGACGAGGAGAATCGGAAGTTGTTGCCGAATTACTTCACGATCTTCCGCAACTCCGTCTTCAGCACTTTGCCGTAATTGTTCTTCGGCAGCGCGTCGAGATAGACGTAGCGCTTGGGGCGCTTGAAGCGGGCGATGGTGGCGAGACAGTGGGCGTCGAGCGTGGCGTCGTCGGCCGCGGCGCCGTCAGCGAGCACGACGCAGGCGACGACGTTCTCACCCCATTCCGGATCGGCCACCCCGATCGCCGAGACCTCGCGCACAGCCGGATGCGTCAGCAGCGCCTCCTCGACTTCGCGCGGATAGATATTGGTGCCGCCGGAAATGATGACGTCCTTGGAGCGGTCGGACAGCGTCAGGAAGCCTTCGTCATCCAAGCGCCCGACATCGCCGGTGCGCAGCCAGCCGTCCTTCAGCGTCTCGGCATCAGCCTGCGGATTATTCCAATAGCCGAGCATCACGGTTGAGCCCTTGACCTCGATCTCGCCGGTCTCGCCCGGCGGCAGCACTTCGCCGTTCGCACCGGTGATCCGCACCGACACCACGCTCTGCGCGGTGCCGACCGAAGCGAGCCGCTGCAGATAGCGCGGATGATCGACGTCGGCGTGCAGCGCGCGCTTCAGCGAGGTGATCGTCATCGGCGATTCACCCTGGCCGTAGATCTGCACGAAGCGCTGGCCCATCACGCTGAGCGCCTCGCGGATGTCGGCGAGATACATCGGGCCGCCGCCATAGACGATGGTGCGCAGCCCCTCGCCGGTCTCGCCGCTGCGCTTGGCGGCCTCGACCATGCGCTTGATCATGGTCGGCGCGGCGAACATCGCGACGTTGCCGAGCTGCTTGCCGAGGCTCAGCACCTCGTCCGGATCAAACCCGCCGGACTCCGGCACGACGTGCCGCGCGCCGAACCGGACGTGGATCATGTTGTAGAGCCCGGCGCCGTGCGAGATCGGTGCGGCATACAGCGCCGCATCCTCGGGCGTCACCGCGTCGACGTCGGCCAGATAGCTCAGCGACATCGCCACGAGATTGCCGTGGCTGAGCATCACGCCCTTGGGCCGGCCGGTGGTGCCGGACGTGTAAAACAGCCAGGCGAGATCGTGATCGTCGCGCGCGACCGGCGCCTTGGCTCCTTCGCCGCTGCGGGCACGGTCGTAACCGTCGCTGTCGATCGCCAGCGCCGCCATGCCGTGCGGCAGATCGCAGGAGGCTTCGTTGAAGGTGTCGGCGGTGTCGTCGCAGATCAGCGCCAGCCTCGCTTCCGCGTTGCTGCAGATCCAGGCGACCTCCTTGCCGTGCAGCTTGGCGTTGATCGGGATCGCCACCGCGCCCGCCCACCAGATGCCATACAGCGCTTCGAGATAGCGCGTGCAATTATGCGCGAACAACGCGACACGATCGCCGGGCGCGATGCCGTAATCGCGCGCCAGCGCCGCGCCGAACGATGCCGCACGCGACGCGAACGTCGCGTAGTCGGCATCGACCGTGGTGCCCGTCAGCAGCGCCGGAGCGCCCGGCCGTAGCCGGGCGCTCGCAGCAAGCCATTCCGCCAGATTCATCCCCCGCCCCCCGGCTATTGGTTACTTGGCCGGTTCGAGCACCGACACGTAATTGGCGACCGCCGCGCCGCCCATATTGAAGATGCCCGCGAGCTTGGCGTCCTTGATCTGCATGCCTTCCGGCGCCTGGCCGAGCAGCTGCATCGCGCTCAGCACGTGCATCGACACGCCGGTCGCGCCGATCGGATGCCCCTTGGCCTTGAGACCGCCGGACGGATTGATCGGCAGCTTGCCGTCCTTCTGTGTCCAGCCTTCCTTGATCGCGCGGGCTCCCTGCCCCTTCGGCGTCAGGCCCATCGCTTCGTATTCGATCAGCTCGGCGATGGTGAAGCAGTCGTGGGTCTCGACGAACGACAGATCGTTCAGCGTGACGCCGGCCTGCTCCAGCGCGCGCTGCCAGGCCACGGTGCAGCCTTCGAACTGCAGGATGTCGCGCTTGGACATCGGCAGAAAGTCCTGCGCATGGGCGCGGGCGCGGATGTTGACCGCCTTGCCCATCGCCTTGGCGTTCTCGGCAGACGTCAGCACCAGCGCCGCGGCACCGTCGGACACCAGCGAGCAGTCGGTGCGCTTCAAAGGACCGGCGACGAACGGATTCTTCTCGCCTTCGGCGCGGCAGAACTCGAAGCCGAAATCCTTGCGCATCTGCGCATAGGGATTAGCGACGCCGTTGTGATGGTTCTTGGCGGCGATCATCGCCAGCGCGTCGGACTGGTCGCCGTATTTCTGGAAGTACTTCTGGGCGATGATCCCGAACACACCGGCAAACCCGGCCGGGGTGTCGCCGTCTTCCGGCAAGTACGACGCGCGCAGCAGATTCTTGCCGATCTCAGGCCCCGGGGTGCGGGTCATCTGCTCGACGCCGACCACCAGCACGACCTTGGCGGCGCCGGATTCGATCGCGCGGATGCCCTGATGCACCGCGGCCGAACCGGTCGCGCAGGCGTTCTCCACCCGGGTCGCCGGCTTGAACCGCAGCGCCGGATCGGCCTGCAGCACCAGCGAGGCGGTGAAGTCCTGCGGCGAGAAGCCGGCATTGAAATGTCCGAGCACGATCTCGTCGACGTCGCCCGGCGCAATCCCGGCGTCTGCGATCGCCTCAGTGGCGACGCGGACGATCATGCTTTCCACGGTTTCGGCGTCGAACTTGCCGAACGGCATATGGGCCCATCCAACGATGCTGGCAGTCATGGCGTTTTCTCCTCGAAGGTCGATGAAACTCGAACCTGGATTTATTATAGGATGACCATCAGATAAAGACATCCCCGCTCACGGAATGGTGGCCGGGCGTGGCACGAAGGGCGGACGCCGGCCCATCCGCGTCATTGCGAGCGCAGCGAAGCAATCTAGAGACCGTGCACGGAGTTGGATCGCTTCTCGCGGAGCCTGTGCCCGGACGGAGCGAAGCCCCGATCCGGCTGCTCCTCGCAATGACGGTGCGGGGCAAGGCGGTTACTTCACGAACTTGCCGCCCAGTTCGTCCTCGATGTGGATCCGGATGATGTCGTCGAAGGTCTTTTCGGCCGTGGTGAAGCCGAGCTTCAGCGCGCGGTCGGTCGAGAAGTTGCGCGGCCAGCCGGCGACGATGCCGATGATGGTCGGATCCGGCTCGCGCTTGATCCTTTCAACCACGGCCTTGCCGGCAACCCGCTCCAATGCGGCAATCTGCTCGCCGACCGTGGCAGGCAGCCCGGGCATCGACAGGCTGCGGCGCGGCCCCATCGCGGCGGTGTCCATAGTGGCGGCGTGGATCAAGAAGCCGACCGCCGAGCGCGGCGAAGCGTGCCAGTGCATCACCTCGTCCGACACCGGCAGCACCGCCTCCTCGCCGCTCAGCGGCTCGCGGATGATGTTCGAGAAGAAGCCGGACGCCGCCTTGTTCGGCTTGCCGGGTCGGACGCAGATCGTCGGCAGGCGAATGCCGACGCCGTCGAAGAAGCCCTTGCGGGTGTAGTCGGCGATCAGAAGTTCACAGATCGCCTTCTGGGTGCCGTAGCTGGTCAGCGGCGCCGACAGGAATTCGTCGCCGATCTTATCCGGGAACGGCGCGCCGAACACCGCGATCGACGAGGTGAACACCAGCCGCGGATGATAGTCGTCGCCCTCGGCGCGGATCGCATCGATCAGATGCTTGGTGCCGTCGAGATTGATCCGGTAGCCCTTGTCGAAATCCGCCTCGGCTTCGCCCGAGACGATGGCCGCCAGATGGAAGATCACCTCCGGCCGATGCGCCACCAGCGCCGCCGCCTGACCCGGTTCGGCGAGATCGCTGGTCACCACCTGGATCGCGATCGAGGCATGCGGCGGCCGCACCGGCGCCACCACGTCCTGCAGCGTCATCCGGGTGATCTCGCGGCTGCCGAGCCGCCCGTCCGCCAGCAGCCGGTCGGTGAGCTTGCGCCCGACCATGCCGGCAGCGCCGAGTATCAAAATGTGCAACGAACGTCCCCTCTCAATTGTCATTCCGGGACGCGCCGCAGGCGCGGACCCGGAATCTCGGTACCCGCTGCAGATTCCGGGTTCGCGAGCTCCGCTCGCGCCCCGGAATGACGGCCCTTACGATGAATCTTAAAGTCCATGAGGCGAGTGTGGCCCATCCTTCGAGACGCGCGCAAGAGCGCGCTCAGGACAACAATGTGCCTGGGAATGGCCTGACTTGTCCGACCGCATCGTCATTGCGAGCGAAGCGAAGCAATCCAGTTCAGTGCACGGCGCTGGATTGCTTCGTCGCTTCGCTCCTCGCAATGACGAAGCATTGCTATTCCTTGACCGCCCCGGTCATCGCCGACACGTAATGCTCGACGAAGAACGCGTACAGGATGACGAGCGGTAGCGAGCCGACCAGCGCGCCGGCCATCAGCGAGCCCCATTTGTAGATGTCGCCGTCGACGAATTCGTTGACGATCGCCACGGGCACGGTCTTGTTCGGCGTCGACTGCAGGAAGGTCAGCGCGTAAATGAATTCGTTCCAGCATAGCGTGAAGCAGAAGATGAAGGCCGAGATCAACCCCGGCACCGCCAGCGGAATGATGATCTTGATCAGGATCTGCCAGCGCGAAGCGCCGTCGATCAGCGCGCATTCCTCGAGCTCGAACGGGATGGTCTTGAAGTAGCCCATCAGCAGCCAGGTCGAGAACGGGATCAGCAGCGTCGGATACACCAGGATCAGCGACAGCGGCGAGTCGAACAGGCCGTAAGCCTGGATCACCGAGGCGAGCGGAATGAACAGGATCGACGGCGGCACCAGATACGCCAGGAAGATCGCGCCGCCGACGGTGTCGGCGCCGCGGAAGCGCAGCCGCACGATCGCATAGGCGGCGAGCACGCTGGCGGCGATCGACAGCACCGTCGAGGCGGCCGCGACGTACATCGTGTTCCACAGCCAGCGCGGATATTGGGTTTCGAACAGCAGCTTCTGGATGTGCTTCAGCGTCGGATGCACCACCCAGAACGGGTTGTAGGTCTCCATGTCGATCAGCTGCTCGTCCGGTTTGATCGCCGTCAGCCCCATCCAGTAGAACGGGAACAGCAGCACGACGAGGATGACGAACAGCGGCAGATACAGCGTCACCAGCCTGCGCGGCAGCGACTCCAGATAGCTCATGCCCTCGCTGTCGTCGCTCTGCGCGACGGTGGCGGCGGCTTTGACGGCGAGCCGCGGATCGGAGGCGGTGGTCTCAGTCATTGTCGGTCCCCTGCTGCCATTTGCGCCGCTGCATGCCGAACCACGAGATCGCGATCGCCGCGAGCAGGAACGGGATCATCGCGGTGGCGATCGCCGCGCCCTCCCCGAGCCGGCCCGACAGAATGCCGCGTTGATAGCTCAGCGTCGCCATCAGATGCGTGGCATTGACCGGCCCGCCGCGGGTCAGCGCCCAGATCAATTGGAAATCGGTGAAGGTGAACAGCACCGAGAACGTCATCACCACCGCGATGATCGGCGTCAGCAGCGGATAGGTGATGTAGCGGAAGCGCTGCCACGCGGTGGCGCCGTCCAGCGTCGCCGCTTCATACAGCGACGGCGACACCGTCTGCAGCCCGGCCAGCAGCGTGATCGCCACGAACGGCACGCCGCGCCAGATATTGGCGAAGATCACCGACGCGCGCGCCCAATTAGAATCGCCGAGGAAGTTGATGTTCTGATCGATCACCCCGAGCTTGATCAGCGACCAGGAGATGATCGAGAACTGCGAGTCGTAGATCCACCAAAACGCGATCGCCGACAGCACCGTCGGCACGATGAACGGCACCAGCACTGCGGCGCGAATGATCGCCTTGAACGGCATGTGGCGATTGAGCAGCAGCGCCAGATACAGGCCGACCGCGAATTTGATCGCGCTGGCGACCACCGTGTAGAGAATGGTGTTGAACACCGACAGCCAGAAGATGCTGTCGTCCCACAGCCATTCGTAATTCTCGATCCCGATGAACACCCCGCCGCGCCCGATCCGCGCGTCGGTGAAGCTCATCCACACGCCGAGAAACAGTGGATACGCCAGGAACAGGATCAGGAACGCCGCCGCCGGCAGCATGAACCACAGCGCGATGAAATTGCGGCTGGTGCGCAGGCGTTGCCAGGCAGTGGGGCCGGAGCTCGCTCGTAAGGAAGCCGATGTGTCGAGTGTGCTCATTCCAACTCCATCCGCCGATCGTAGCCGCAACTTATGCTGGCCTCCTCGTTCGTCATTCCGGGACGCGCCTGTTGGCGCGGGCCCGGAATCCATACTCCCGGCTGTGGTTATGGATTCCGGGCTCGCGCGGAGCCTGTCATCGGGCCGACCGAAGGTCGGACCCGTTGGCGCGCCCCGGAATGACAAAAGAGAGGTGGTCAATCCGGTCTAAACGGGAGGCCGATGCGCACACCGGCCTCCCGGTCTCAACACCTCACGCCCTGAAGATCCGCTTTGCGGCGCGTTCGGCGCTGCTCATGGCGGTCTTCACGTCTTCGCGGCCGGTGCAGTAGTTAGCGAACATATCGACGACGACGAAGTCGGCGATCGCCGCCGCGGCGTTCTCGCCCATTTGGGCGTCGCCGGCCGGCGTCGAGGCGGTGCGGGCGACGTCGCGATACGGCGTGTTCTTCGGGTCCGCGGTCCACATCGGGTTCTTCTCGTAGTCGAGCAGGAACGGCGACAGATAGCCCTGCGCCGCCTCGACCCACGGGTTGAACTGCTCCGGCTCCATCATGAAGGCGGTGAACGCCTTGCAGGTCTGCGGAAACTTGGTGAAGTTGTAGATCAGGATCGGAAAGCCGAGATGCAGCTCGCGGGTCTTGCCGTTGAGGCCGGCGGGCAGATGCGCGTGGTTGATGTCCTCCGCCATCTCCTTGTTGTCTTTCTTCGCCGTGACGTAGATCGAGATGCCGTTGGTGGTGAGATAAAGCTGCCCGGCCAGGAACGCCTTGTTGTTCGAGGCATCGTTCCACGACGCGGTGCCGGGAATGAAGTTGTCGTACAACCCCTTGACGTATTCGAGCGCCTTGGCGGTCTCTGGCGAATTGACGACGACCTTGCTGTCCTTGTCGATCAGCGCGCCGCCGTGCGCCCACAGCGCCCAGTGCAGCCAGCCATTGGCATCGCCCGACGCGTGGCCGAGCGCCATGCCGGCCGGCGTGCCGTTCTTGTTCATGCCCTTCACAAGATCGGAGAAGCCGGCGAGATCCTTCGGAAACTCCTTGTGGCCGGCCTTCTCGGCCGCGCTGATCCGGTAGTTGACGAGGCCGCCGGTCGCCGCCACCGGGATGCCGATCCACTTGCCGTTGTACATGCCGTAGGCCTTGCCGGAGTCACTCCAGCCGCCGCACTTCTTGGCGAGATAATCGGCGACGTCCGACACGTCGGTGCATTTGTTCGGGAACAGGAACGGCAGCGAGTACAGGCCCCACACCATGTCGAGCCCCTGCCCGGTGTTGGCGGCGACCGACGCCTTGGGCTGGATGTCGTCGTAGGACTCGTTGGAGACGTTGATGGTGACGTTGTTGGCCTTCTGGAACGCGTCGACGATCTTCATGAAGGCGACGTCTTCGGCTTCGACGAACCGCTTCCAGCGCAGTAGATTGATCTTGGCACCGGGCTCCGGCTTCCACGGCGAGGCCTGCGCCCAGGCCTTGGCGTAGCCGAGCAACTGGTCGGCGGACATCGTCGCTGCCGTGGCCAACGTGATCGCGCCACCCTTCAACAACGTGCGGCGATCGAGGGTAAAGTCCGTCATCTGTCGTTCACTCCCTATGTTCCGCGTTGTGCATTGGTTCGTTGATCGACCAATTCTTGTATTTGTCTGCGCCGCTCTAGATCCGCCGGCCGCTCTCCTTGTCGAACAGATGCGCGACGTCGGCGCGCGGCTGCAGATGGATCAGATCGCCGGGCGCGACCGGATGCCGTTCGCGAAACACCGCGATCACTTCCTGATCGCCGACCCGCGCCACGATCTGGGTTTCGGAGCCGGTCGGCTCGACCACCGCGACCTCGGCCGCAATGCCGCTGTCGGCGAAGTCGAGATGCTCGGGACGAATGCCATAGGAGACGGTGCGGCCGTTGCCGTTCGCCGGCGCCGCCATCACCGGCAGCTTGGCGCCGCTGGCGGTCTCGACATAAGGCTGGCCGCCGTTCACCTTCAACGTGCCGTCGAGGAAGTTCATCGCCGGCGAGCCGATGAAGCCGGCGACGAATTTGTTGTCAGGCCGGTCGTACAGATCCAGCGGCGCGCCGATCTGCTCGACCACGCCGTCCTGCATCACCACGATCTTGTCGGCCATCGTCATCGCCTCGATCTGGTCGTGGGTGACGTAGACCGTGGTGGTCTTCAGCCGCTGATGCAGTTCCTTGATCTCGGTGCGCATCGCCACCCGCAGCTTGGCGTCGAGGTTCGACAGCGGCTCGTCGAACAGGAACACCTGCGGATCGCGCACGATCGCACGGCCCATCGCGACGCGCTGGCGCTGGCCGCCGGAGAGCTGGCGCGGATAGCGGTCGAGCAATTTGCCGAGATCGAGGATGTCGGCGGCGCGCCGCACTTTACTGTCGATGGTCTTCTGATCGGCGCCGCGCAGCTTCAGGGAGAAGCCCATGTTCTGGGCCACCGTCATGTGCGGGTACAGCGCGTAGTTCTGGAACACCATGGCGATGTCCCGCTCCTTCGGCTGCACGTCGTTGACGATGCGCTCGCCGATCGAGATCGTTCCTGCGGTGATTTTTTCCAGCCCTGCGAGCATCCGCAGCAAAGTGGATTTGCCGCAGCCGGACGGGCCGACCAGAACGACGAACTCACCATCTTCGATGGGAACAGTCACGCCGTGCAATACTTCGAAGCCGCCGAAAGACTTACGCACGTCGTGAATCTGCACCGACGCCATCCAGCACCTCCCGATGTCCCGCCATTTGTTGCGGTCGTTGCCGCCGGCGTGAGACTTATGTTGACGCAACTCTTAGCAGAATATTTCGCCGCTGTCGCGCTCGCAAATTAGTCGGGCGTGATCACACTACGCCGATTGCGTAGCGCGGTGCGACATGCCAGCATGCGCGCCGTTCCATGCTCAGCAAAGGCGCTCAAAACATCCGCTTCAAGGATGTGTGCGGTGCGGGAGACACGATGACGAAGAACGATGCCGGCAGCCCCCGGCGCAAACTCCGGTCCAGCGAATGGTTCAACGATCCGCATAATCCGGGAATGACCGCGCTCTATCTCGAGCGCTATTTGAACTACGGACTGACCCGCGCGGAACTGCAGTCCGGCAAGCCGATCATCGGCATCGCCCAGACCGGCAACGACCTGTCGCCGTGCAACCGGCATCACCTCGATCTGGCGCAGCGCGTTCGCGAAGGCATCCGGGCGGCCGGCGGCATCGCGATGGAGTTTCCGGTGCATCCGATCCAGGAAACCGGCAAACGGCCGACCGCGGCGCTCGACCGCAATCTCGCGTATCTCGGCCTGGTCGAAGTGCTGTTCGGCTACCCGCTCGACGGCGTGGTGCTGACCACCGGCTGCGACAAAACTACGCCGGCCTGCCTGATGGCGGCCGCGACCGTGAACATCCCGGCGATCGTGCTGTCGGGCGGCCCGATGCTCAATGGCTGGCACAATGGCGAGCGCACCGGCTCCGGCACGGTGGTGTGGAAGTCGCGCGAGCGGCTTGCCGCCGGCGAGATCGACTACGAACAGTTCATGGAGATCGTGGCCTCGTCGGCGCCGTCGGTTGGGCACTGCAACACCATGGGCACCGCCTCGACGATGAACTCGCTGGCCGAAGCGCTCGGCATGTCGCTGCCCGGCTGCGCCGCGATCCCGGCGCCATATCGAGAGCGCGGCCAGATCGCCTACGAGACCGGCGTGCGCGCGGTCGAGATGGTGTGGGAGGATCTCAAGCCGTCCGATATCCTGACACGTAAGGCGTTCGAGAACGCCATCGTGGTCAATTCGGCGATCGGCGGCTCGACCAACGCGCCGATCCATCTCAATGCGCTGGCGCGCCATGTCGGCGTCGAGCTGTCGATCGACGACTGGCAGAGCGTCGGTCATGCGATTCCGCTGCTGGTCAATCTGCAGCCCGCCGGTCTCTATCTCGGCGAGGAGTATCACCGCGCCGGCGGCGTGCCGACGGTGGTCGGCGAATTGATGCGCCACGGCAAGATCCACCAGGACGCGCTGACGGTGAACGGCAAGACCATGGGCGAGAACTGCGCCGGCGCGCCCGCCCCCGATGGCGACGTGATCCATCGCTACGACACGCCGCTGGTGCATGACGCCGGCTTCCTGGTGCTGCGCGGCAATCTGTTCGATTCCGCGATCATGAAGACCAGCGTGATCAGCCTCGAATTCCGCGAACGCTATCTGTCCAACCCGAAGGACCCGAACGCGTTCGAGGGCCGCGCCATCGTGTTCGAAGGGCCGGAGGATTATCACCACCGCATCGACGATCCGGCGCTCGATATCGACGAGCACTGCATCCTGTTCGTGCGCGGCACCGGGCCGATCGGCTATCCGGGCGGCGCCGAGGTGGTCAACATGCAACCGCCGGCTGCGCTGATCAAACGCGGCATCCATTCGCTGCCGTGCATCGGCGACGGCCGTCAGTCCGGCACCTCGGGCTCACCGTCGATCCTCAACGCCACGCCGGAAGCCGCCGCCAATGGCGGGCTGGCGCTGCTGAAGACCGGAGACCGCGTCCGCATCGACCTCAACAGAGGCAGCGCCGACATCCTGATCCCGGACGAGGAGCTGAAGCAGCGTCGCGCCGATCTCGCCGCCCATGGCGGCTTCGCCTATCCGAAGCACCAGACGCCATGGCAGGAGCTGTATCGCTCGACCGTCGGCCAGCACGCCACCGGCGCCTGCATGGAGTTCGCCACCCGCTACCAGAACATCGCCGGCGCCGTCGGCGTGGCGCGGCATAATCATTGATGGGGCGGCTTGGGCACGGCACGTGCCCCATTACGATCGTCATGCGCGGGCTTGACCCGCGCATCCATCATCACACGAAGAACGATGGATGGCCGGGTCAAGCCCGGCCATGACGTCGTCGGGAGGAAACAGCATGACCGACCGCCTGAAAGGCAAACGCGCGTTCGTCACCGCGGCGGCGGCGGGGATTGGGCGGGCATCGGCGATTGCGTTTGCGCGCGAGGGCGCCGAGGTGTTCGCGACCGATATCGATGACGCCGGGCTTGCCTCACTCGCCGAGCACGGCATTGCGCGGACCGCGAAGCTCGATGTCCGCGACACCGCGGCGGTCGAAGCGATCGCCCGCGAAGCCGGCACCGTCGATATCCTGCTCAACGCCGCCGGCTTCGTGCATCACGGCACGGTGCTCGACTGTTCGGATGCAGATTGGGACTTCTCGTTCGACCTCAACGTCAAGTCAATGCACCGCACTATCCGCGCGTTTCTGCCCGCGATGCTGGAAGCGGGCCGCGGCTCGATCGTCAACATCTCGTCGGCCGCCGGCGTCGTCAAAGCGGCGCCGAACCGCTACGTCTATGGCGCAACGAAAGCCGCGGTAGCGGCGCTGACCCGCGCGGTCGCGGTCGATTTCATCACCCGTGGTATCCGCTGCAACGCGATCTGCCCGGGCACGATCGAAACCCCCTCAATGCTCGGCCGCGCCGCCGCGCTCGGGCCGCAGGGCCGCGAGATGTTCGTATCGCGCCAACCGATGGGTCGGCTCGGCAACGCCGAAGAGATCGCCGCGCTCGCGGTTTACCTCGCCAGCGACGAGAGCGCCTTCACCACCGGCGTCGCGCACATCATCGACGGCGGTTGGACGTTGTGAGTCCTTTCGCTGGGATCGAAGATCGTCATTGCGAGGAGCGAAGCGACGAAGCAATCCAGTTCAGTGCTCGTAGTCCTGGATTGCTTCGCTCGCAATGACGGAGTTGCCGAATAGGATCAGAGGACACAGCAGCCATGAACACCATCGACCTCAACCATCGCTGCGCGGTAGTCACCGGCGGGGCGCAGGGGATTGGGCGGGCGATCGCGGAGCGGTTCGTTGCGTCGGGGGCCAAGGTGGCGCTGTGGGACCACGACCTCGCGCTAGCCGAGCGGACCGCCAAGGAAATCGGCGACGACGTGACGATCGCCGTTGCGGTCGACGTCACCGATCCCGCCGCGATCGATCGCGCCCGTGACGCAACGCTGCAGGCGTTCGGCAAGATCGACATCCTGATCAACAATGCAGGGATCGCCGGCGTCAACAAGACGGTGTGGGAGACCGACTACGCCGAGTGGCAGCGGGTGTTGAAGCTGAACCTCGACGGCCCGTTTCTGTGCTGCAAGTCGGTGGTGCCGTCGATGATCGCGCATAAATACGGCCGCATCGTCAACATCGCCTCGATCGCCGGCAAGGAAGGCAACCCGAACGCCGCGCACTACTCGGCCTCGAAGGCCGGCGTGATCGCGCTGACCAAATCGCTCGGCAAAGAGCTGGCGTCCTACGACATCGCCGTCAACGCGGTGACGCCGGCCGCGGCGCGCACCGCGATCTTCGACCAGATGACCCAGCAGCATATCGACTTCATGCTGTCGAAGATCCCGAAGGGCCGCTTCGTGCTGGTCGAAGAAGTCGCCGCCCTGGTAGCGTGGCTGGCGTCGGAAGACTGCGCGTTTTCGACCGGCGCAGTGTTCGACATCTCCGGCGGACGCGCGACGTATTAAGCGGCGCACTTACCCCACAACGTCATTCCGGGGCGCGCGCAGCGCGAACCCGGAATCCCGAGATGGTCTGCGTGCCGCGAGGGGCCTTGCTTTGTGCGTGCGGGCGTCTCCCCGTGTCATCCCCGCGCAGGCGGGGATCCAGTATCCCAGGGCATCGATGATCACCACGAAGGCTCTGCAATACGGCTTCGCCCGCCTGCGCGGGCGATGACCGTCATTGCCTACAGCAGATTCCGGGTTCGCGAGCTTTCGCTCGCGCCCCGGAATGACGGCGCAGGGACGTTGTGGAAGAGACAACAGGCTGGAAGCATCACGCTGACAGGCTGCCGCGGAGGCCGACAGGCTCAGCCAGTCAGAGCCTCCCCTACCCCTTCCCCTTGGTCCGGAAGATCACCGGCAGGCTGAAGGTCAGGCCTTCGTCGGCGACCAGCGGCGGGGGCGCCGGGACGGGGTCGGAGCGCTTGATCATGTCGAGCGCGGCCTGATCGAACGCGGCGTCGCCGGAGCCTTCGACGATCCGCATCGACAGCACATGACCGACGCGGTCGAGTTCGAAGCCGACGACGATCCGCACGTTCTTCTGCGCGGCCTCCTTCGGGTAGCGCTTGTGCTTGTCGAGATACGCCACCAGCTCCTTCTGCCAGGTGGCGCGGATACGGGCGGCGGCCTTGCCGACGCCCTGCGCGGGCGCGACCGAGCGCGGACCTTCCTTGGCGGACTCGTTGCTCGGCATCGCGGTCGCTTCAGCGGCGACCGACTCGGTCGAGGCCTGCTGCTGTTGCTGCGCCTTTTCCTTCTGCTCCTCGTCGACCTTCTTAGGCGTCTCGGTGGTAACGACGCGGTCCGGCTCCTCGGTCTCCTGCGGGGTGTCCTTCGGCAGGTCGGAGTCCTTGACCTCGGCCTTCTGCTCGTTAAGCGCCGGCGACGCCATCGAGGCCTCGGTGTCCGGGCCCGGCGGCAGATCGGAGGCCTCGATCTTCGGCGACATCATCTCGACGCCGACCTCGATCGCCGGCGCGCCGAGCGCGTCGTCGTCGGCATCTTCCGGCATGCTGACCAGTGCCAGCGCGGCACCGCCGACGTGCAACGCCACGGCGCCGACGGCGGCCATCAGCCAGAGCCGGTAGGTGCCATTGCGGTTGAGGTCAGGGTCGGTCATGCGATTGCGTTTCTAACAAAGTGCAACTGTGTTTGCGAGCGGACCGGAGCCATCCGGCCGGCAAAGCCTTCGAAGGCTTTGCCTCGCCCCCTCCCGCGAGACGGCTAATTGCCGTCCGGCTTGGCGCCGGGCACCGCTTCCAGCGCCACCAGCTTGATCTTGGCGTAGCCGCCGGCCCGCAGCATCTCCAGCACGTCCATCAGCTCGCCATACGGCACCGCGCGGTCAGCGCGCAGGAAGATGAAGCGCTCCTTGGTCATGTCCGGCATGGTGTCGAGCGTCTTCACCAGGTCGACACGCTTGACCTGGTTCTCGCCGATCGCCACCGCGAGGTCGGACTTGATGCTGACATAGGTCGGCTTGTCCGGCCGCTTCTGCGGCGTGGCGCTCGAGGTCGGCAGGCTGACCGGAAGGTCGACCGTCGACAGCGGCGCCGCCACCATGAAGATGATCAGCAGCACCAGCATCACGTCGATGAACGGCGTGACGTTGATCTCGTGGGTCTCGTCGAAATCGTCGTCGAGATCGTCGGAATTGCCGAGCGAGACAGCCATCGCTCACTCCGCCGCGCGGGCGCGATGCGCGCCGCCGTGGCTGCGATCGAGATCGCGCGACAGCAGACGGCCGGCGGCGCCGGACGCGCGGGCGACCAGTTCGAGGTAGACTTTGATCTCGCGCGAGAAGTGATTGTAGATGATCACCGCCGGGATCGCGGCGACGAGGCCGATCGCGGTGGCGAGCAGCGCTTCGGCGATGCCGGGCGCGACCACCGCAAGGTTGGTGGTCTGCGACTTCGAAATGCCGATGAAGCTGTTCATGATGCCCCACACCGTGCCGAACAGGCCGATGAACGGTGCGGTGGCGCCGATGGTGGCCAGGAAGCCCATGCCGCGACGCATGTGACGGCCTTCGGCACGCACATACTCGCTGAACGACGACGCCGCGCGCTCCTTGATGCCTTCATCGCTCGACAGACCGGCCGACAGCTTCGCCTCGCGCAGCGCCGCGGCGAGCAGCATCGACAGCACGCTGTGCTTGTCGCCGAGCGCCATTTGCGCCTCGGCCAGCGAGCGTGATTCACCGATCTGCTTCAGCGAGCGGCGCAGCCGGAAACGGGCGCGGCCGAGCTCGACCTTCTTGGCGATGAAGATCGTCCAGGTGATCACCGAGGAGATCGCCAGACCGATCATGACGATTTTGACGATGATGTCGGCGTTGAGGAACATCGTCCACGGCGACAGCTCGGACAGGCCGGGCGTGACGCTACCCGGCTGATGCCCAGCCTCCGGCAACTCCTGCGATGCAGCCGGCGCAGGAGCCGTGGCGGCCGGCGCGGGAGCCGCGGGTTGCGACGGTGCGGTGGCGGCGGGAGGCGACGCCGGCTGTTGTGCGACGGACGGCGCGAGCGGCGCGGACAGCGACAGTGCGATCAGGGCAACGCCGATCGATCGGAAGCTCAACTTGTTCATACTTCGGCCCAGTAGCGGATGAGGTTGTGATAAATACCGGTCAATTTGACCGTTTCAGGGTCATCGCGTCCCAGCCGCTCGACAAGGGCCTGAATGGCGTTGTCGAGATCGTAGATCATGCTGCGCGCCTGCGCATCACGTATCATGCTCTGCAGCCAGAAAAAAGACGCCACCCGTGCGCCGCGCGTGACGGGAGTCACCATGTGCAGGCTGGTGGACGGATACAGCACGGCATCGCCCGCGGCCAATTTGACCTCGTGCGAGCCGTAAGTGTCTTCGATCACGAGTTCGCCGCCGTCGTACTCGTCCGGCTCGGCCAAGAACAACGTGACCGACAGATCGGTGCGAATACGCAGACCGGTGAGATGATCACCGCGCACCGCATTGTCGACATGGATGCCGAAATGGTGGCCGCCCGACGCCGCGTAGCGATTGAACAGCGGCGGGAAGATCTGCAGCGGCACCGCGGCAGAGACGAACTTCGGATTGCTGGTGAGCGCCGACACGATCCGCCGCCCGAGCGCACGCGCCAGATCGCTGTCCGGCGGCAATTGCTCGTTGCGCTTGACCATCGCCGACTGCGCGCCGGCGGTGGAGCGGCCATCCTCCCAATCGGCGGCGTCCATCAGGCGGCGGAATTCCGCAACCTCGGACTTCGGCAGAACCTCGGGAATACAGACCAGCATGGCTGCTCCAGTCTCGCGACGCGCTTACAGCGCGCCGCGCAGCGTCAACCAGACCGAACGACCCGGCGCGATGAACACGAACGGCGAGTTCGAACGATAGAACGCGTCGTAGTAGGTGGTGTTGAAGATGTTGTTGACCGACAACTTGGCGGTCATGTGTTTGTCGACTTTGAATTCGACAAAACTGTCGAACCGCCAGTGCTCGGGCAGCACGTTGCCGTTGATCGCCGCAAAGGTGCCGCCGTAGATCTTGGAGGCGTACACCGCCTGCCCGCCGACTTCCCAATGGTCGTCGAACTTGTACTTGGTGAGCAGGTTGAACGACTGGTGTGCGATGTTGGCGAGCTGCGCGCCGACCGAATTCGGATCGATCGACTGCAGCACCTTGGTTTCCATCAGCACCAGGCCGCCGAACACGCTCCAGCGGTCGGTAATCTTGCCGGAGGCTTCGAGGTCGATACCGCGGACCCGATAGACGCCGGTCGACAGAATGTTGTTGCCGACGGTTTCGCGGGCGTTCGACTTCTGGGTTTCGAACAGCGATGCGGTCAGCAGCAGTCGGCGATCGAACAGCTCCCATTTGGTGCCGACTTCCGCCGCCTTGTTCATTTCTGGCGGCAGCGCCTGGAAGGTGGCGTTGTTGACCACCAGGCCACCGTAAGCGGTGCCCGACGCGTCGAGTTCGGCGCCGACCGGGTTGGTCGAGGTCGCGTAGGCGGCGTACAGGCTGGCGTAAGGCAGCGGCTTCACCACCGCGCCGAGATTGTAGTTCCACATACCCGACTGCACCGCGGTGGAGGTCGCCGCGGTGTGTCCGGTGATGTTGTAATCGTCGTAGCGCAGGCCGCCGTTGAGGATGACGACGTCGTTCCAGTTGGCGGTCTCGATCACATAGGCCGACTTGGTGTCGACGTTGATGAAGGTCGGGTTGTAGGCGCGCTGCGGCTGGGTGGCGAACTCGAACAGGTTCGGCGGCGCCAGCAGCGGCACGGTGATGCGGCCGCCGCTCTGGAAGCCGGCGAGCTCCGAGGTGAGACCCGCATAGGTGTCGCGCATCACGCTTTCGCGCGAGATTTCGGCACCGCCGACCATGGTGTGCTTCACCCCGCCGACGTCGAACTTGTAGGTCAGGTCGGTCTGGTTGGCGAGCACGTCGGTGGTCTGATAGCGGCTCTGCGACGCCAGCGAGACCGTGGTGGCGGTCGGATTGCTCGGCAGCGTGCCGATATAGTCGAGCACCGAATGCGCGGCGCGCGAACGGTTGGTCAGGGTCAGATCCGGCGTGATCGCGAACTCGCCGGTGACTGTGCCGAAATCCTGCTTGGCCTTCTGGAAGTCGCGATTGACGAAGCCGTAATAGGTTTCGCGCGGCACGTTGACGTCGGTCGACGGCCGGCGCAGCGCGGTGTTGTACGGCACGCCGAAATCCGGGAGGCCGTCGAGATCGGTGTGGACGTAGTTGGCGGTGACCTTGATGGCGTCAGTCGGCGTCCACTTCACCGCGGCGAGCGTGCCCCAGCGGTCGTCGGTGACGTAGTTGCGACCGGCGACCTTGGCGTCCTGGTACAGGCCGTCGACACGCACCGCCAATGTCGGGCTCAGCACCTGGTTGACGTCCACCGTGACGCGCTTGGTGGCGTCGGAGCCGAACGTGGTTTCGGCCTTGGTGAAGTTGCCTTCGGTAGTCGCCTGCTTGGTGACGATGTTGATGGCACCACCGGCGGTGCCGCGGCCCGCCATGGTCGAGGCCGGACCGCGCAGGATCTCGACCTGCTCGGTGAAGAAGTTCTCGCGGATCGAGATCGCCGGATCGCGAATGCCGTCGATGAACACGTCGTTGCGGGCATCGAAGCCACGGATGAAGAAGCGGTCGCCGAACGCGTTGCCGCCCTCCCCGGTACCGAGCGTGACGCCGGCGGTGGAACGCGCCACTTCGCGCAGCGAGGTCGCGTTCTTGTCCTCGAGCAGCTCCTTGGTCAGCACCGTTACGGTGCGGGGGGTGTTGAGCACCGGCTCGGTGAACTTGGTGCCCGACAGCCGGTCGACCTTGTAGGGCGCGGCCGCATCCGCATAGGGGTTGCGATCCGCCGACAGCGTGCCGGCATTGGGAAACGGCACCGGCTGCACCTGGGTCGGCTGCGTGCGGCGGGCCGCCCGGCGCAGCGCGGTGCGGGCCCGCACCTGATCAGGCGTTGCGCGCGCCGCAGCCGGCTTCGGCCGAGCCACCGGGGCATCGACGGTCACGGCCGGAAGACTCGACTGCTGCGCTTCGGCGCCGCCGATCGACGCCACCGCGATCATGCCGGCTACCGCCGACACCTTGCGGCCATGATGGCCGTCGAATTCGCCGAACGTCCGAAGCGTTGCTTCCGCTCGCAACGACCTCGGTGCCTTTGCCCCGTTCATCCCACGCCCCCAGATGTGCTGCCGCTAATCAAGTGCAACAAAGGTGGTATCGAGCGGGGTATCGAGGGTCAACGAAGCGTCACGATCGACAAGATGGAATAGTTCAAGATCAAAATCATTCTAAGAAACCGCCTCCGTAAACATCCGGAAGCGCGACAAATCTCGGTACTTCAGCACCTCGAAGTGATCGATTGTTGCTCACTTCATGAGCAGACCCTGATGCAAGGGAACAGCGCTGTGGACATCACGCTGCGCGTGCGGGCGCGCAGAGACCCTGAGGGCTGACTTACTCCGCGGGGCTCGGCGGCTTCATCAACGAGAACATCTCGTCGACGGTCTGCTGCGCCGTGAGCCGCACCCGCTCGGTATCCACCATCCCATCGATGCGGATACCGCGGACCACCGCGCGGATCTCGTCGCGAAACTCGCTGAGGAATTGCAGCGGGTCGCGCTGCTCATTGGCGACGCGCGCAATCAGCCCGGTGATCAGGATCTGGCAGGCGATCATCCGGCCGTTGAGCTCTTCCATTCTGTACTCCGGTCGCGCGGCAGCACATTCCCCCTGCCGCATCGAGCGCCGTGGTATGGCCGAGCTGCGCGCAACTGACAATTGGAAGAGTTCTTAACTGGAGCTCATACCCTGCCCGTGCCTACGACCGGCGAGCGATCGACGGCGCTGCCGCAACCCACTTCCGTGCCCGCTCGATGAACCCTGCCGCTCCATGAAAGTTTAGCAATGTCATGCGGTTTGTGATGTGCTGGCGGCAATTGCCGCTATAGTTACCCCTCAATCCAGGCAATCACCGCCGCGCGGGCTGAACCGGTCGCCAGAAGCCGTCACCGCCGGCCGAACATCGGATCGGGCATGAACAAACCCGGCGCCTATCGCAGGGCCTTCGTTGTCGTGTGCCTGCTGCTTGCAGCGGGCGGTTCTTATTGGGGCTGGCAACGCGTCCAGAGCGGCCGCTCCGCGGCGCCGGGCGGCATCCCGCAGGCGCAATCTGGCACCTCCGCGCCGAAGGCCGGCGCCGGCCGCACCGCAGCGGTTCCCGTGACGGTGGCGACCGCGCAGAAGGCCGACTTCCCGGTGTATCTGAGCGGGCTCGGAACCGTGCAGGGCTTCAATACCGTCCTGGTCCGCAGCCGGGTCGACGGGCAACTCGACAACATCGCCTTCACCGAGGGCCAGATCGTCCAGGCCGGCGACCTGCTGGCGCAGATCGACCCGCGGCCGTTCCAGGCGACGCTGGACCAGGCCAAGGCCAAGAAGGCGCAGGACGAGGCCAATCTCGCCAACGCCAAGCTCGACCTCAGCCGCTCGGTGCGGCTCGGCGAGTTCGCCACCAAGCAGCAGACCGATACCCAGCGCTCCAACGTCCAGCAGCTCACCGCGCAGATCGAGGCCGACGAGGCCGCGATCGCCAACGCCCAGACCCAGCTCGATTACGCGACGATCAAGGCGCCGATCTCCGGCGTCACCGGGCTGCGCCAGGTCGACAAGGGTAACATCGTCAACGCCTCGAGCCAGACCGGCATCGTCACCATCGCGCAGATCGAGCCGATCGCGGTGATCTTCACCGCGCCGGAAGAGCGCGTGTTCGACATCAACCGCGCCCTCGCCGCACGCCCGCTCCAGGTGATCGCGCTCTCCACCGACGCCAAAACCACCTTCGCCGAGGACGGCACGCTGGCGGTGGTCAACAACCAGGTCGACAGCAACAGCGGCACGGTGCGGCTCAAGGCGGTGTTCGCCAACAAGAACCACGCGCTGTGGCCCGGCCTGTCGGTGCAGACCCGGCTGCTGGTGAAGACCTTGAAGGACGTCGTGGTGGTTCCGAACGATGCGGTCCAGCACGGCACCGACGGGCTGTATGCCTACGCGGTCGACGCCGACAACAAGGCCGAGCTACGCAAGCTGGTGGTCGGCCCCGCCAACGACCAGAACACCGTGATCGAGCGCGGTCTCGAGCCCGGCGATCGGGTCGTGGTCGGCGGCCAGTACAAGGTCAAGCCGGGCACGCCGCTGGCGTTCAAGGTCGCCGACAACGAACCGGCGGCGCCGGCGCAGCCCAAGCCGGCCGGGAAATAGCCATGGACCGGAGCATCTCGGCGCCGTTCATCCGCTACCCGATCGCGACCTCGCTATTGATGGCGGGGATCCTGTTCCTCGGCCTGATCGCCTACCCAGCGCTGCCGGTGGCGCCGCTGCCGCAGGTCGACTTCCCCACTATCCAGATTTCCGCCAGCCTGCCCGGCGCCAGCCCGGAAACCATGGCCTCGTCGGTGGCGACGCCGCTCGAGCGCCAGCTCGCGCAGATCCCCGGCGTGTCGCAGATGACCTCGACGAGCTCGCTGGGCTCGACCGCGGTCACCATCCAGTTCGACCTCAACCGCAACATCGACGCCGCCGCCAACGACGTCCAGGCGGCGATCAACGCCGCCGGCGGCCAGCTGCCGAAGAACCTGCCCAACCCGCCGACCTATCGCAAGGTCAACCCGGCCGATGCGCCGATCCTGATCCTGTCGGCAACCTCCGACACCCTGCCGCTCACCACGGTCAGCGACAACGCCGACGCCAAGATCGCCCAGCAGATCAGCCAGATCACCGGCGTCGCCCAGGTGTTCATCGGCGGCCAGCAGAAGCCGGCGATCCGGATCCAAGTCGATCCGGCCAAGCTGATGACCAAGGGCCTGTCGCTCGAGGACGTCCGCGCCCAGATCGCGATCACCACCGTCGACAGTCCGAAGGGCACGCTCGACGCGCCGAACCGCAGCTACACCATCTACGCCAACGACCAGCTCACCGAGTCCAAGGACTGGAACGACGTCATCCTCGCCTATCGCAACGGCGGCCCGCTGCGGATTCGCGACGTCGGCCACGCGGTGACCGGGCCGGAGGACGCCAAGACCGCGGCGTGGGCCAACGGCAAGCGCGGCGTGTTCCTGGTGGTGTTCAAGCAGCCCGGCGCCAACGTCATCGACACCGTCGATCACATCAAGGCGGAGCTGCCGCGGTTGGTCGCCGGCATTCCGCCCGCCATCAAGGTCGAGGTGATCAGCGACCGCACCACCACCATCCGCGCCGCCGTCGAGGACGTGCAGTTCACCCTGCTGCTGACCATCGCGCTAGTGGTGATGGTGATCTTCCTGTTCCTGCGCAGCTTCTGGGCCACCATCATTCCCAGCGTCACGGTGCCGCTGGCGCTGCTCGGCGCCTGCGCGCTGATGTGGGCCGCCGGCTACACGCTGGACAACCTGTCGCTGATGGCGCTGACGATCTCGGTCGGCTTCGTGGTCGACGACGCCATCGTGATGCTGGAGAACATCGCCCGCCATATCGAAGAAGGCGAGAAGCCGTTCACCGCGGCGCTGAAGGGCGCGCGCGAAATCGGCTTCACCATCGTGTCGATCTCGATCTCGCTGGTCGCGGTGCTGATCCCGCTGCTGTTCATGGGTGGCATCATCGGCCGGCTGTTCCGCGAATTCGCCGTGACGCTGGCGATGACCATCGCCGTGTCGATGCTGGTGTCGCTGACGCTGACGCCGATGATGGCGTCGCGCTTCATGCGGCCGGCCACCGAAGTCCGCCACGGCCGGATCTATCAGTGGATCGAAGGCGCGTTCGAGGCGATGCTGCGCGCCTATGAGCGCGGCCTCGATCTGGTGCTGCGCTGGCGCTTCACCACGCTGATGGTGTTTTTCGCGACGGTGGGACTGTCGGTGTACCTGTTCGTTGCGATCCCGAAGGGCTTCTTCCCGCAACAGGACGTCGGCATGATCACCGCGGCGTCCGAGGCCGCGCAGGACATCTCGTTCACCGGGATGAAGCAGCGCCAGGAGCAGCTCGGCGAGATCGTGATGGCCGATCCCGACGTCGACAGCGTCGCGATGTTCATCGGCGGCAGCGGCACCGCGCTCAACACCGGGCGGATGTTCATCACGCTGAAGCCGCGCGACGAGCGCTCGGCCAGCGCCCAGGAGATCATCGCGCGGCTGCGGCCGAAGCTGGAGAAGGTCGAAGGCGCGCGGCTGTTCATGCAGGCGGCCCAGGACGTCCGGCTCGGCGGCCGGCCGACCCGTACCCAGTTCGAATACACCCTGCAGGACGCCAACCTCACCGAGCTCAACGAGTGGGCGCCGAAGGTGCTGGCGAAGATGCAGTCGCTGCCGCAACTGCGCGACGTCGCCACCGACCAGCAGACCGAAGGCACGACGCTGACGCTGACGATCGACCGCGACACCGCCTCGCGGTTCGGCATCAAGCCGCAACTGATCGACGACACGCTGTACGACGCGTTCGGCCAGCGCCAGGTGACGCAGTACTTCACCCAGGTGAACACCTACCGGATCATCCTGGAGGTGCTGCCGGAGCTGCAGGGCCGGCTCGACACGCTGAACCAGATCTACGTCAAGTCGCCGACCACCGGCGATCAGGTGCCGCTGTCGGCGTTCGCGAAGTGGACCACCGTGCCGGTGCGGCCGCTGTCGATCAGTCACCAGGGCCAATTCCCCGCCACCACGATCAGCTTCAATCTGGCGCAGGGCGTCGCGCTCGGCCAGGCGACAGAAGCGGTGCAGGCCGCAATGGCCGAGATGGGCACGCCGCCGACGCTGAGCGGCAGCTTCCAGGGCACCGCGCAGGCGTTCCAGCAGTCGCTATCGACCGTGCCGCTGTTGATCGTCGCGGCGCTGGTGGTGGTCTATCTGATCCTCGGCATCCTGTACGAGAGCTACATCCACCCGCTGACGATTCTGTCAACCCTGCCGTCGGCCGGCGTCGGCGCGCTGGCGATGCTGATGCTGTTCGGCTTCGACTTCAGCCTGATCGCGCTGATCGGCATCATCCTGCTGATCGGCATTGTGAAGAAGAACGGCATCATGATGGTCGACTTCGCCATCACCGCCGAGCGCGACGAGCATCTCGATCCCGAGCAGGCGATCCGCAAGGCCGCGCTGCTGCGCTTCCGCCCGATCATGATGACCACGATGGCGGCGATGCTCGGCGGCGTGCCGCTGATGCTCGGCACCGGTACCGGCTCGGAAATCCGCCAGCCGCTCGGCTACGCGATGGTCGGCGGCCTGCTGGTCAGCCAGGCGCTGACGCTGTTCACCACCCCGGTGGTGTACCTCTATCTCGACCGCCTCTCCAACGCCCTCACCAACTGGGGCCGCACCCACATCCCGGTCGACGAGGACGAAGACGACCGCGTCCAACGCGCGGCGGAGTAACGCGGAGCGCGGTGAGCGAGTCGGGTTGTCGCGCGAGCGCGCTTTATCGCGGATTTTCCAGAAACGGATTTTCGACGCGCAACGTGCCGAAGCTGCGGCCGTGCTGCAAATCCTCGCTGTACAGCACCTCGCAGCCGGCCTCCTGCGCGGCAGCGACGATCAGCGCGTCGTAGAACGACAGCTTGCACGTCTCAGCGAGCACGCGAGCGGCAACGTGCAGATCTTGCGTCAGAGGCAGTGGTGGCCCGGACACAGCCAGAGCGTCGTCGATAGCCTCGGCGATCTCCCTCCACCCCCGGCCGAACTTGCGCTGCACCACAACGGTGAACTCGTTCAACACTTGAACGCTGAGCCTGCCACCGCCGCCCAAGACGGCCCGTGCACGGTCCGCTTTCGCGCCCGTTTCCTGAGCATAGACTAGAATGTTAGTATCGAAGAAAGCCGTCACCGCTCGTTGGCCTCGTCACGATCGAAGCGATAGCCCTCAGGCAACTTCCACTTGCGCTCGGCCATGCGCTCCAGCGCGGCTTTCCTTCTGTCCTCCTTTTCGACCACCACCGTCCGCCCGACGACGTCGACCACGTTGAGCTCGTCGCCCTCTTTCAGATCGAGCTTGTCCACCAGCGCATTCGGCAGCCTGACGGCAAGGCTATTACCCCATCTGGAGACCTTCATCGCACCCTCCATGCCCCTGCGAGCAGGTATATCATATGCAGGATATCCAAAAATTCAACCAGAGCGAGTGTTCGCCTCGCCCAGCCGATCGCTGCCGGCGGCGAGATCGGCTCCCGATCTCCCCATCTGTCGCAAGCAACCCTCTTGCGGGCCGGAGCCGACGCAGCTAGAAGACCCGCACACCCGAGGTGCGTCGCGAGCCACTACCGCCGCGCCCGGCACCGTGTCGAGTGTGCCCCGTGCATCACTCCTAAATGCCTGATCCGTCAGCGCATTCTCGGTGGGGAATGGTGTAATGGTAGCACAACAGACTCTGACTCTGTTTGTCTTGGTTCGAATCCAGGTTCCCCAGCCAGTTCCGGCCTAGGCCGATTGAAAATCCCTCGTTTCGACCTATCGTTCACCGATCGCTGCGGCGCCGCTCGGCGCGAACGGCACCAGCCGGGTGAGCGTTGATGACCGACACCAAGCCAGACATCTCGCTACTCAAGCGTGCGCTCGATCGCCTGATCGAGGGACTGGCACGTTATCAGGCGGACATCTCCGATACTCAAATTCGCGACGGCTTGGTGCAGCGCTTCGAGTTCACCTATGAGATCGCGCACAAGATGCTGAAGCGCTATCTGGAATTCGCTTCGCCGAACCCGGCGCTGATCGACGGCATGAGCTTTCAGGATCTGATCCGCACCGCCGGCGGACAGGGCCTGCTCCTCGGCGAATGGGCCGACTGGCGCGGCTTCCGCGAAATGCGCAGCAAAACCAGCCACACCTACAATGAAGACGTTGCGCTGGAAGTGGTCGGCGGCATCCCGCGCTTCATCGAGGAAGCCCGCGTACTTTACGACCGTCTCGCCGAGCGGCTGTCATGACGGCGCCCCTGCCGAAGCTGGATTTGCGCCCCGAGCACTGGGCGATGGTTCGCGATATCCTGGCGACGCAGATCCCGGACCGGGAAGTTCTCGCCTTCGGCTCGCGCGCTCGGGGACAGGCGAAGCGGTATTCGGATCTCGATCTCGCCGTGCTCGGAGAGGATCCGCTCGGCCTCCACAAGGTGGCCGAACTGAAGGAAGCGTTCGAGGAGTCGGACCTTCCATTCAAGGTCGACGTCGTTGAGTGGGCTCAGACCGATGCGCGGTTTCGCGACGTGATCCGGCGCGATGCGGTGCGGGTGCAGGCCGCCAGCGCGTCTACTCCCTGAGCTGCGCTCCTCACCCCTCGCCCACCGCCTTCGCCTGGACCAGCGTGTCGATCTCGGCGGCGCGGTAGCCGGCCTCCAGCAGCACCTCGCGGGAATGTTCGCCGAGCCGCGGCGTCGGGCGGTGCAGGTTGGGCGGAGCTTCGGAAAAGCGCGTCGCCGGGCGGGCCTGGCGGAGCTTGCCTTCGCTGGGGTGATCGATCGCGGCGAACAGGCCGACCGCTTTGAGGTGCTCCTGCTCGCCGATCTCGCTGATCTTGGCAAATGCCGTGTGCGGCACGTCGAGGCGCAGCAGCAATTCCTCCCACTCGGCGGTGGTGCGGGCCGGCGCGATCTCGGCCATCGCCGCATAGATCCGGTCGATGTTCTCCGCACGCGCCACCGGATCGCGCACTTGCAGCTCGTCGATCAGTTCGGAGCGGCCGACCGCCTCGAAGAACGCGCACCAGTTGTCGCCGGAATACGGCAGCATCGTCATCCAGCCGTCCTTGGTACGCACCGGCTTGCGCTCCTTCATCCGCTTGTAGCCGGACGGGCCGATCGGCGGATCGAACGCGTAGCCGCCGAGCATCTCGATGCTGTTGAAGCCGGCGATGGTCTCCAACATCGGCACTTCGACGAGCTGGCCCTTGCCGGTGCGCTCGCGGCTGAACAGCGCCGCCGACACCGCTCCGGCCAGCGCCTGGCCGCAGATCTTGTCGCCGACCAGGCTCGGCACGAATTGCGGCTCGTCGTCCGAGCCGATCGATGAGGCAAGACCCGAAGCCGCCTGAATGATCTCGTCGAACGCCGGCCGCGCCGCCCACGGGCCGTCCTGGCCGAAGCCGGTCGCCGCCGCATAGATCAGCCGCGGATTGAGCGCCGCACAGGCGTCATAGCCGAAGCCGAGCCGCGCCATCGCAGCGGGGCGGACGTTGGTGAGCAGCACGTCGGCGGTCGGGATCAGCCGCTGCAGCACCGCCTTGCCGTCGGGATGCTTCAGGTCCAACGCAAGGCTGCGCTTGTTGCGGTTCACCGCCATGAACTGGCCGCTCATGCCGCGGTTTCGAAACAGCCCGGTGTAGCGCCACATGTCGCCGTCGAGGGTTTCAATCTTGATGACGTCGGCGCCCCAGTCGCCAAGGATCTGCGCCGCATAGGGGCCGAACAGCACGCTGGTGAGATCGAGAATGCGGATGCCGGCGAGCGGCCCGGTCGGTGCGGTCATGGACTCAACGATTTGATTGAAGGGAACGACTCGACGTCGACAGCGCGACGCCATTCAGCGGGACGGGAGCGGCAGGCCCCTCCCCCATCCTGCGTCGCGCGCAACTACTCGCTCAGCACGTCGCCGAACAGCTCCCACGAGGTGCCGTTGAAGCGCGCCATCTGCAGCTGCCGGATCGGCGTACGCTGATCGGGCGACATCTGCAGCTTGATGCCGGGCAGCAGCATTGGCATCTCGACGCCGTTCAGCGCCTCCACCTGCTTCATCAGGTTAGCCCGGGTGAGATCGTCGCCGGCGCGGCGCAGCACCAGCTCCATCATCTGCGCAAAGGTGTAGCCGGAGACGTTGAAGATGTCGGCCGGATCGGCGCCGGGATTGTAGGCCTGCATCCAGCTGCGCCATTGCTGCATGCCGGGATCATTGGCCCAGCGCGGATCGCCCGGATCCTTCAGGTAAGCACCGGTGACGATGCCGACCGCGTTCTCCAGCCCCGCCGGCTTCAGCACCGAGCCGACTGAATTCGACACCGCCGGCAGAATGATCTGCGGCTTCCAGCCGAGCTCGGCGGCTTTCTTGATCACCTGCGCGGCGAATTTCGGCGTGCATTCGTTGAACAGCACGTCGGCGCCGGCGGCCTTGAACTTGACGATCTGGGAGTCGACGGTCGGGTCGGTGGTTTCGTACACCGCCTCAGACACGATCTGGTTGACGTGCTCACCGAGCCCTTCCTTGAAGCCGGCGAGATAATCGCGTCCGGCTTCTTCGGCCGGCGTGATCACCGCGATCTTGGCGTTCGGCTTGTTGGCGAGAATCCACTTCGCGTAGATCCTGCCCTCGGTCTTGTAGGTCGGCTGCGAGCCTGTGCTCCACGGGAAATGCGCGGCGTCGTTCCAGCGGCTCGCACCGCTGAACGGCAGCAGCTGCGGGACCTTCTTGATGTTGAGATACTTCTGCACCGCGATATTCGGGCCGGTGCCGAGGATCGAGAACATCGCCAGCACTTCGTCGCTTTCCACCAGGCGGCGGACCTGCTCCACCGTCTTCGACGGCGAATAAGCATCGTCGAGACTGAGCAATTCGACCTTGCGGCCGTTGATGCCGCCCTTGTCGTTCAGCATCTTGAAGTAAGCGGCCTCGGCCCGCCCGATCGTCGAATAGGCCGACGCCGGTCCCGAATACGGCATGGTCTGGCCGAGCTTGATCAGGCTGTCGCTGGCGCCGGGATCGTAGCTGCCGCCGGCTAACGCGGGGCCGGCGCCAAGCACTGCAAGCAGCGCAGCCGCGGCGACGATCGGTGTGTGCCGAAACAATTGCATGCGGGGTCTTCCTCCTTGGTCCGGCCGCATCGTCTTGTCGCGATGCTGTCCGGTCTTCGCTCCCTCGCGGCGGTGGTGGCCGCGTTCGCGCTGCGTGTTGCAGGCGCCTGTTATGGATGAGCGCACGGCTCACCGGTTGATGAAAAACATACATCCTTCGCCCGCGCTGAGGCGTGCGATCCCGTACGCATCTGCATGCAAATTTCGCAGGCTCGGAAAGCCGTCGAACACTCGCCGGTCAGCGAGCGCGCGGCCGCACGTAGACGTCGTAGCGGACGGTCTTGCCGGCGATCTGATGCGAGGGCTTGCGCGCGGCCGGCGGCGCAGCGGCCCGCAGCGGCCATTTCAGCACCACGCGGCCGCAGTCGGCCGCCAGCGCTGCAGCCAACAGCTCGCCGACATCCGGATCGGCGCCGACCAGATCGCGCAGCAGCCGCATCTCCTGCTTCACCAGTGCGGTCTTGGTTCGCGGCGGATGCATCGGATCGATGGTGACGACGTCGGCCTGCAGCGTCGGCAGCAGCACCCGGGCATCGCCGTGCAGCAGCGTCATCCGGCCGATGATCGCTGCGAGTTCGTTGCTCTCGTTGCGCGCGGCTTCGAGCGCTTCGGCCAGCAGCGCATGCACCTCCGGCACCCGCTCGATCAGCGTCACCGTCGCGCCCATCGAGGCGAGCAGAAAGGCGTCGCGGCCGAGGCCGGCGGTGGCGTCGATCACATGCAGCGGACGGGTCGGCGACACGCCGGTGGCCTTGAGCAGCGCGTGGCTGCGCCCGGCCTGGGTGCGAAACCGATAGCCGACCGCGCCGCCGACGAAGTCGACGGCAGGCGCGGTCCGGGCCGGTTCGGCCATAGTGCCTTATTGTAGGCTGAGCGCGACGAAGCGCAGCTCGCCGGAGCCGTTGGCGACCAGCAGCAGCACGGACTTCTTGCCGTCCTTCTTGAGCTGGTCGATCCGCTTCTTGATGTCGGCGGCACTGCCGACCGACTCCTGGGCCACCTCGACGATGACGTCACCGGCCGACAGCCGCTTCTCGGCAGCATCAGAGCCATCGTCGACGCCGGTCACCAGCACGCCCTTGACGCTGTCCTTGATCTTGTAGCGACCGCGCAGATCCTTCGACAGCGCGGCGAGATCGAGGCCCAGCACCTTCTGGGTCACCGGCTTTTCCGGTTCGGGCTGCGACTTTGCCGAAGCCGGCTGCGGCTTGGCATCGTCGTCGAGCCGGCCGAGCGTGACCTGCTTGGTCTCTTCCTTGCCCTTGCGGATCAGGACGACATCGACGGTCTTGCCGACCGCGGTGTCGGCGACGATGCGCGACAGGTCCTTCGGCTCCTTGATGTCCTTGCCGTCGAACTTCACCACCACGTCGCCCGGCTCGATGCCGGCCGGCTTGGCCGGGCCCTTATCGTCGACGCCGGCGACCAGCGCGCCGCGCGCCGGCTTGATGCTCAGGCTCTCGGCGATCTCGTCGGTGACCTGCTGAATGCGGACGCCGAGCCAGCCGCGGCGCAGTTCGCCGAACTGACGGAGCTGATCGACCACCGGCACCACGGTCTTCGACGGCACGGCAAAGCCGATGCCGATCGAGCCGCCCGACGGCGAGATGATCAGGGTGTTCACGCCGATCACTTCGCCCGCGAGGTTGAACAGCGGGCCGCCCGAGTTGCCGCGATTGATCGCGGCGTCGGTCTGGATGTAGCTGTCATACGGGCCGGAGTTGATGTCGCGGTTGCGCGCCGAGACGATGCCGGCAGTCACGGTGCCGCCGAGCGAGAACGGGTTGCCGATCGCGATCACCCATTCGCCCAGCCGCAGCTTGTCGCTGTCGCCGAACTTCACCGCGGTCAGCGTCTTGCCCGCCGGCGGTTTGAACTTCAGCACCGCAAGGTCGGTCTTCTTGTCGACCCCGACCAGCTCCGCCTTGATCTTGGTGCCGTCGTTGAGGATCACGTTGATCTCGTCGGAATCGGCGATGACGTGATTGTTGGTCACGACGACGCCGGCCGGATCGATGATGAAGCCGGAGCCGAGCGAATTGGTCTTGCGTGGGCCGCCACCCTTTTCGCCGCGGCGGTTCTTGAAGAAGTCCTCGAAGAACTCCTCGAACGGCGAGCCCGGCGGCAATTGCGGCGCGGCGCCGCCCTTGCTCTCGCCCGAGCCCTTGGCGTCGACCGTCTGGGTGGTGGAGATGTTGACCACCGCATCGATCACCTTCTCGGCGACATCGGCGATCCCTTCGGGGCCGCGGGCGGAGGCTGGCGCCGGGCCGGCGATCACCGCCGCGCCGAGGCACAGCGCGGCGAACAGCGGCCTGATCCGCAAGGGCCTGATCCGGGAACTAAGGGCGATCGCAGCGGGCATGGTCGAATCATCTCCTGGCGTGCGCAAAAGAGAGCGCAGTCGCGTGAACACTGCGCCCGATCCTGGGACCGGCGCAAGCATCGGTGGTGAACGAAGCTACCCTATCCGCGCCACTGATTGCGGCGAAAACCAGCGTCAAACCCGATGTCGTGGTTGAAAACGTCGTGACAGCATTCCGGCACCGTCACCGGGGCGACAACGCCGGATACGCGCCTCAGTGCCGGACCAGCCAGATCAGCAGCAGGCCGCCGACCGCGGAGCCGATGCCGACCGCACGCAGCACGTTGTCCGGAGTTTCCAGTGCGCTCTTCATCGCCCGCCGCATCCAATTCGGGCTGGCCGCGAAGATCAGGCCTTCCAGAACGAACAGCAATCCCACGCCGATGAGGAGGTCGGCGAACGCGAAAGACCTCATGCGACAGCTTCCTCCCGGCCGGCGCGCGGCCCTTGTTGTCCCAGCGCAGCTCAGCGCGCGCCGCAGTTGATCGGCCTGTTCTAGAGCAATTCCGCGTCCGATTGAAATCCAACTGCGGCTCTACAGGGTTGTTTTGTCGCGCCTTCTGACCGGAGCCTTAGCCGGCCATAGCAGGCGAAGGGTAAGGCCAAAAGCAAACGGGCCGCTGGTGGGCGGCCCGCTGCAATATCGTGGTTCCGTTTAGCGCGGTGCGGCAGGTGCCGCCGGAGCTGCAGCCGCGGCCGGCGCAGCGCCGTTCGTGGCCGCCCGCCCGTCCGGGCTGCCGAAGAACCGGAAGAAGTCCGAGTCAGGCCGCAGCAGGAAGCGGGTGTCGTTGCTCTTCAGCGACTGCTCGTAAGCGGTCATGGACCGGTAGAACGCGAAGAACTCAGGGTCCTTCGAGTACGCCGTCGCGAACAGCCGGTTACGCTCGGCGTCGCCCGAACCTCGGATCTGCTCGGCCTCGGAATTGGCCTCGGCGATGATCACGGTGGCTTCGCGGTCGGCCTTGGAGCGGATCTCCTGCGCCTTCTGGCCGCCCTGCGCGCGGAACTCGGCGGCTTCACGCTGACGCTCGGTCTGCATCCGCTGATACACCGCCTGGCTGTTCTGGTCGGGCAGATCGGCGCGGCGGATCCGGACGTCGACCACCGAGATGCCGTAGCCTTCCGCTTCCTTGTCGAGCTGGGCACGGATGCGGCCCATCAGAGCCTCACGCTCGTCGCGCACCACCTGGATGAAGGTGACCTCGCCGAGCACGCGACGGAGCGACGCGTTGAGCAGCGTGGTGAGCTGCACGTTGGCGGCCGGGATCGAGCCGACGCTCTGATAGAAGCGCAGCGCGTTCTTGATCCGGTAGCGCGCGAACGCATCCACCACGAGCCGCTTCTGGTCGGCGGCGATCACTTCCTGGGACGGGTTCTCGAGGTCGAGAATCCGTTTGTCGATGCTGATCACCGTATCGATGAACGGCGCCTTGAAATGCAGACCCGGCTCGGTGACGACCCGCACCGGCTCGCCGAGGCGGACCAGCAGCACCTGCTCGGTCTGATTCACGGTGAACAGCGACGACCAGCCGACGATGACCGCGACCAGCGCCACGATCAGCGCGACGACTCCTGCGACTCCGGCCTTCATCGGTTGCCTCCGCCCATCGGCTGCTGGTTCTGCTGCACGGTTGCCGGCGGCGACGAGCGCCGGGTCAGTTCGTTCAGCGGCAGATAGGGCACGATGCCTTGCGCATTGCCGGCGCCCGGATCGTAGACCAGCTTGTCGGCGGAGCCGAGCACGCGCTCCATGGTTTCAAGATAGATACGTTCGCGGGTCACCGCAGGGGCCTTCTTGTATTCCTCGTACACGTCCAGGAAGCGCGCGCTCTGGCCCTTGGCCTCGGCGACCGCCTGGCCCTTGTAGCCTTCGGCGTTCTGGATGATCTGCGAAGCGCGGCCCTTGGCGTCGGGGATGACGCGATTGGCGTAGGTCTGCGCTTCGTTCTGCATGCGCTCCTGGTCGGCGCGCGCGGCCTGCACGTCGCGGAAGGCGTCGATCACCTGCTGCGGCGGGTCAACCTTCTGCAGCTGCACCTGCTGCACCAGCACGCCGGCGCCGTAGCTGTCGAGCGTCCGCTGCATCAGTTCCTGCACGGCGTTTTCGATGGTGGAGCGGGCGCCGGTCAGGATCGGCTGAATGTCGGAGCGGCCGATCACTTCGCGCATCGCGCTCTCGGCCACCGCCTTCACCGTGCCCTGCGGGCTCTGGATGTTGAACAGGTAGTCGCCGACGCCGTCGGGCTTGATCCGCCACAGCACGGTGAAGTCGACGTCGACGATGTTCTCGTCGCCGGTCAGCATCAGGCTCTCTTCCGGCACGTCGTGCATGGTCGCGCCGCGGCGGGCGGGATCGTTCATCAGCGTCATGCCGATGCTGATCGTGTTGACGCGCAGCGCCTTCGGCAGCAGCACGGTCTCGATCGGATACGGCAGGTGATAGTTCAGACCCGGCTGCACGGTGCGGACGTGCTTGCCGAAGCGGAGCACCACGCCGAGCTCTTCCGACTGGACGCGGAAGAAGCCGGACAGGCCCCAGATCGCCAGCGCGCCGAGCAGCACGATCGCGATACCGAGCCCGCTGAAATGGCCGCCGGGAAGAATCTGTTGCAGCCGGTCCTGACCACGACGGAGCAGGTCTTCAAGATCAGGCGGCCGCGGTCCCGATGATTGTGGCCCCGAGCCCCACGGACCTTTGGGGCCTGAACCCCACGGGCCTCCGCCTTGATTCTTCCACGGCATTCAAACATCTCCTTCGCAGCCGAACGGCCGCAGTCTGCCCGGCTTTATAGGGGACCGTCCCCCCGGGCACAACGCGCGTCATTCCGCGTTGCGAGCTAAGCCTTGACGAAGGTTTGTCAATTGCAAACGGTGCCGCGCCCCCGCTCAGCACATGGTTTCGCGTCGATACGTCACATAGGAAAAATCAGCGCTGTCGTGCGGCCCGGCCGTATGACGTTCGCGTGCCACTTCACGCCATTGTTCCGGACTGATCGGCGGAAACGAGGTATCACCGGCGGGCTGCGCATGCACTTCGGTGAGTTCGATCCGCGCCGCGCGTGGCAGCCACTGCGTGTAGATCTCCGCCCCGCCGATCACCGCAATCTCGGTGGCAAAACGCCGCAGCGCATCGCCGCGCGCGACCTCTTCGGCCGCCGTAAATGACGGCGCCACCACCACGCCCGGAGCCGTAAACGCCGCATCGCGCGTGACCACGATGTTGGTGCGCCCGGGCAGCGGCCGGCCGATCGACTGATAGGTCTTGCGGCCCATGATCACCGGCTTGTTCAGTGTGAGCTGTTTGAACCGCTGCAGATCCGACTTCAGCCGCCACGGGATCGCGTTGCCCTGCCCGATCACGCCATTGTCAGCAACTGCGACGACCAGGACGATCGACAGGCCTGCTACCTCCGCGGCGTTACTACTCACACCGCCACCTCGGCCTTGATGTGCGGGTGCGGGTCGTAGCCGGTCAGGGTGAAATCCTCGTAGCGGAAGCCGAAGATGTCCTTCACCGCCGGATTGATCGTCATCACCGGCAGCGCGCGCGGCGCGCGGGTCAGCTGCAGCCGCGCCTGCTCCAGGTGATTGGAATACAGATGCGCGTCGCCGAGGGTGTGAACGAATTCACCCGGCTTCAAACCGGTGACTTGCGCCACCATCATGGTCAGCAGCGCGTAGGACGCGATGTTGAACGGCACGCCGAGAAACACATCGGCGGAGCGCTGATACAGCTGGCAGGACAGCTTGCCGTTCGCGACATAGAACTGGAACAGGCAGTGGCACGGCGGCAGCGCCATCTTCTCGACGTCGGCCGGATTCCACGCCGTGACCATCAAGCGCCGTGAATCCGGATTGCGCTTGATCATTTCGACGACGCCCGCGATCTGGTCGATCGAGCCGCCGTCCGCGGTCGGCCAGGAGCGCCACTGCGCACCGTACACCGGGCCGAGATCGCCGTTGGCGTCCGCCCACTCGTCCCAGATCGTGACGCCGTGATCGTGCAAATATTTGATGTTGGTGTCGCCCTTCAGGAACCACAGCAGTTCGTGGACGATCGCCTTTAGCGGCAGCCGCTTGGTGGTCACCATCGGGAATCCGGCCGCAAGATCGAAGCGCATCTGATGCCCGAACACCGACAGCGTTCCGGTGCCGGTGCGGTCGTGCTTCTCCGCCCCGTCGCTCAAAATGCGTTCGAGCAGGTCGTGATATTGGATCATCGGCGATGTGGCTCGAAGATGCCGCGGACGCGGCCGTTCAGGCCTGCGGGCGCGTGGGCTTTAAGGAGAATCCGGACAGGCTGCGAAAATGGCCCGGGACGATGGCCAGGGCAAGGCCGCCGCGCCGCCCTTCCACACGCAGGCCCGTGATCGGCCTCCGCCCGGAGGTTGCTGCTAGGGGATGTTTCCCTTCACCACCTCTTCCCAGCGGTTGATCTCGTCCTGGACTAGCTGGGCCAGCACGACCGGGGCGCGCTGCTCGGGCCGCGGCACCAGGGCGCCGAGGTCGGTCAGCCGGGTCCGGACATCCGACTGGTCGAGGGCGCGGGAGACCGCCGCGTTGATCTTGGCGACGATCGGTTCCGGCGTGCCGCGGGGCGCGAACAGGCCGGTCCACGCCCCGACCTGGAAGCCGGGCAGCCCGGCTTCACGGGCGGTGGGTATGTCGGGAACCACCGGATCGCGCTCCGACGAGGCAATCACATAGGCCTTGATCTTGCCTTCGCGCAGCGCCGGCACCGCATTGACGATCTGGTCGCACATGTAATCGACCTGCCCTTCCATCAGCGCCTGCAGCGCCGGGCCGGTACCGCTGAACGGCACCCCGGTCGGATCGACCTTGAGCAGGCGGTTGAGCAGCAGGCACGACGCGTATGACACCGAGCCGAAGCCGGCATGTGCGACGTTGAGGTTGTCGGTGTGCGATTTCACGTAGGACGCGAACTCGCTGAGGTCCTTCGGCGGGAACTGCTTGCGGGCCAGCAACAGGACGGGCATCTCGGTGAGCAGCGCGACCGGCGAGAAGTCCTTGTCGGGCCGATAGGCAAGCTTGGGGAACAGCGCCACCGCGGCCCCGTGAGTTCCAAGATGTCCGACGATCAGCGTGTGGCCGTCGGGCGCGGCGTGCGCGACGCGGGTCGCTGCCAGCGTACCACCGGCACCGAGCATGTTCTCGATTTCGATCGGCTGGCCGAGCGTCTTCGCCATCTCGGCAGTAATCAGCCGCGTGACAGTATCGGTCGGTCCACCCCTGGCGAACGGAACCACGACGGTGACGGTACGAACGGGAAAGTCGATCTGGTCCAACCGGTCCGGCTCGGCGGCCGCGGCGGGCGACACCCAGAGTGCCATCAGGGCGATCGCAGCGCACCTCGCTGCGCTCGCTCCGTCAAACAAATGCATTGTGCGTCTCCGCCGGAAAGACGTGGTGATAGCGAATTACTCGCTATCAGATCAACCGGCGAAAACGACGTTGCGGCGATGCGGGATTGGCGGCGCTGAAATTACCCTTCGGACTCGACAAACACTTCGTCGCGCTTGCGCCGCAGCATAGGTAATACCGCCAGGATCAGCAGGCCGGCGGCTACCACCAGCAGTGAGGCCGACAGCGGCCGGGTGATGAATACCGAGGCATCGCCACGCGAGATCAGCAGCGCGCGCCGCAGATTGTCTTCCATCAGCGGACCCAGCACCATGCCGAGCAGCAGCGGCGCCGGTTCGAAGTCGTGCTTCACCAGCCAGTAACCAATCAGCCCGAAGGCACCCGCCAGGATGACATCGACCGGGGCGTTGTTCACCGAGTAGATCCCGATGCAGCAGAACACCACGATCGACGGAAACATCAGCCGGTACGGGACGCGGAGCAACCGCACCCAAATACCTACCAGGGGCAGATTGATCACCAGCAACATCAGGTTGCCGATCCACATCGAGGCGATCATGCCCCAGACCAGTTCGGGCTGGTTCTTCATCACCTGAGGCCCGGGCACGATGTTATGGATGGTCATCGCACCGACCATCAGGGCCATCACTGCGTTCGGCGGAATGCCGAGCGTCAGCAGTGGGATGAACGAGGTCTGGGCGGCGGCGTTGTTGGCGCTTTCCGGCGCCGCCACGCCTTCGATCGCGCCGCGCCCGAACCGCTTGGGGTCGCGCGCAATCTTCTTCTCCAGCGTATAGGCGGCGAACGAGGCGATCACCGCCCCGCCGCCAGGCAGGATGCCGAGGAGCGAACCCAGGATGGTGCCTCGGCCGATCGCCGGCGCGGCGTCGCGCAGATCCTTCCGGGTCGGCATCAACCCGGTGATCTTTTGCTGCACCAGTTCGCGGTCGGTCGCGGCGCCGAAGTCGAGGTTGCGGATAATCTCGGCGAACCCGAACACCCCCATTGCCACGGTGGCGAAGCCGAGCCCGTCCGCCAGTTCCGGAACATCGAAGGTCATCCGGGACACGCCGGTTTCGATGTCGGAGCCGACCGTCGACAGCAGCAGCCCGAACGCGATCATCGCCACCGCCTTCAGCACCGAACCGCGCGCCAGCACCACGGCGAACACCAGGCCGAGCACCATCAGCGAGAAGTACTCGGCGGGCCCGAACTCCAGCGCCAGCCGTGTCAGCGGCTCGCCGACCAGCGCGATCAGCACGGTGGCGAAGCAGCCGGCGGCGAACGAGCCGATCGCCGCGATCGCCAGCGCCGGGCCGGCGCGGCCCTGCTTGGCCATCTGGAAGCCGTCGAGCGTGGTCACGACCGAGGTCGCCTCGCCCGGAATGTTGACCAGGATCGAGGTGGTCGAACCGCCGTACTGGGCGCCGTAATAGATGCCGGCGAGCATGATGAGCGCGCCGACCGGCGGCAGCCCAAACGTGATCGGCAGCAGCATCGCCACCGTGGCGATAGTGCCGATCCCCGGCAGCACGCCGATCAAGGTGCCGACCAGCGCGCCGATCAGGCAGAGCAACAGATTGGTCGGCGACGCGGCGACCTGGAAGCCGAGCGCGAGATTGGAAAACAGGTCCATCATCCCGGCCTCACTGCGTCAGGAACGCGGGCCACAGCGCGAACGGCAGCGCCAGCCCATATACGAACAGCCCGCAGCAGGCCGCGGTCAGCACCAGGCCGACCACGAAGGTTTCGCCCCAGCGCGTCTCAGGCGTCCCCAGCGCCGCGATCAGGAAACTCGAGAACGCCGCGATCACCAGGCCGAGCGGCCGGATCGTCACCGCGAACGACAGGATCGCGAGGCCGACGAACAACGGCCCGCGCCAATGGAATTTCGCCAGCTGCTCGCCGGGGGCGAAGATCCCGGTCGCAGCGACCACCGCGCCCAGGCCGAGCAGCAGCACCGCCAACAGCCGCGGCACCGTGCCGGCACCGAAGCGAAAGCCCTGCATGCCGCCAAGGTCGCTAGCCGCCCACAGCGCGAAGGCCGCAACCGCCATCAGCGCCAGCCCGCCGACGAAATCCTGCGGTCCGCGGATCCAGCTCGGAAATACCGATCGCTCACGCAACCCGCTCGGCGCTTCGTCCATCGGTCCCTCCCCGCACTGCGCACCGCCCGCCTCGCGAACGGCATCTTCTGTGTTTGGCCTATCGGCTTGGATCAAACAACGCCGGCAAATCCCAACACGCCGCCGGCGAGCAACAGCCACAGCGGATTGATCCGGGTCACCGCCGCCAGCACCGCAACCGTCGCGGTCAGGATCACCGCCGCGGTGGACCGGTCGGAGCCCAGCGCCAGGATCAGGCCGCTCGCCGCCATCAGCCCGATCGACAGCGGCACCAGCGCCGCCTGGATGATCCCGGGCCATGGCGATTGGCCGGCCCGGCCCAACAGCCGGCTGACCACATAGGCCAGGGTCGCGCTCGGCCCGCACATCCCGACAGTCGCCACCAGCGCACCGGCGAGCCCGGCGGCCTGGTAGCCGATCAGCGTGACGATCAGCACGTTGGGCCCGGGCGACAGCTGGGCGATCGCAAAGGCGTCGGCGAATTGCTGCTCGGTCAGCCAATGGTTGAGCGTGACGGCGACGCGGTGGATCTCCGGCAGCGCCGCATTGGCGCCGCCGATCGCGAACAGCGACATCGTGCTGAACGTCGCGGCGAGACCGCCGAGCGAAGGCGCCCCGGTCATGCGGCGCGTCTCCGTAGCAGGTAGGTCGCCGCGATGCTGAACGGCACCGCAACCGCCAGCACCCACGGCATCGGCAGCCGCAGCACGCCGACCGCGACGAACACCGCGACCAGCAGTCCGATCGCGACCGGATCACGCTTGCGCAGCAGCGGCATCAGCATCTTGAACACCACGGCGAACAGCAGCCCGATCGCCGCGTAGGACACCCCGGCCAGGATGCGCCGCAGGGTCTCGAGCTCGCCGTAATGGGCGTAAAGCACCGCCAGCAGCGTCACGATCAGCAGCGGCGGACCGAGCAGCCCGGCAAACGCGGCGATCGCCCCGGGGATGCCCCGGAACCGCGCCCCAAACACCACCGACAGGTTGACGATGTTCGGTCCCGGTAAGAAGTGACAGAGCGCGAAGGTCTCATTGAACTCGTCGGCGGTCATCCAGCGATGCTGCTCGACGATCGCCCGCCGCGCCCACACCAGCACGCCGCCGAACCCCGCCAGCGACATTTTGGCGAAGGCGACGAACAGCTCCCCGAGGCCAGGGGCCGGAGCAGCCGCGGCGCCCTCTGCATCACGATCGGGTGCATCGATAAGAGCCATTCGCAAGCTTTAGACCGCCGCGAGGAGCACAACTACCGGCTTTTCCGCCGTCCCCCTGTTCGCGCACAGCGAAGCTGCCCGGATGCTGGACCGGCCGTTCGAAAGTCCCGGCCGCCCGCCCACAAGTGCTTGGCCGCGAGGCCCTTTCGCCGGCCGGCATTGCCCCCTATATTGGGAGCGTCGGGGCAACCCGACTATGGAAATAAATGGCCGCCGCAATAAACCATTCGGACCCGGGGGCGGTACCCGGCGCCTCCACCCAAGCCCGCTCTTTTCGTTTCGGAAAGGCGGGTTTCGGCGGGGGCGAAATAGGATCGACGAGGGCGTAAAGGGCTCGCTTTTTCCCGGTATTGTTCCGCCGTTATCGGGCTACTGCAATAGTTGCCAACGACAACTATGCTCCGGTTGCTCAGGCTGCGTAAGGCAGTTTGAAAGACCACTTTAAAGCCCTAACGGGTTAAGCTCCGTTAGGCGGGGTTCGGAGGCACCTGGCAACAGAAGCCTCCACTCATTCTAATCATGCCTTGCTCGTTCAGAATTTTGCAGGCTGGAGGATGGCTTACCGCCGGTTTCTCCGGCGCGGCGCCGCACAATTCTGCCGCGATAGGTGCTGACCATACGCGGCGGCCGGGGTAGCATGATGTTCGGCGCGAGTCGGGCCCCGCCCCAGTGCCGAACCAGCCTTCAGGCATCCGAGCGACGGAACGACGAGACGGGACGACGACATGGCCACCGACCACATCCGATACGACGTGCTCGCGCGCGATGCCTTGCGCGGCGTTCTTCGCCACGTCCTCACCGACGTCGCCCAGAACGGCCTGCCCGGAGAGCATCACTTCTTCATCACCTTCCAGTCGAAGGGCGACGGCGTGAAGCTGTCGCCGCGGCTGCTGGCGCAGTACCCGGAAGAAATGACCGTGGTGCTGCAGCATCAGTTCTGGGACCTCGTCGTCACCGAGGACCGCTTCGAGGTCGGGCTGTCATTCGGCGGCATTCCGGAGCGGCTGGTGGTGCCGTTCGCCGCGATCAAGAGCTTCTTCGACCCGTCGGTGAAGTTCGGGCTGCAATTCGAAGCCGCCGATGAGGTCGACGAGACCGGCGAGTCTGACGACGTCACCGAACTGGTGACCGCGGCTCCGGCGCCTGTGGCGCTGCCGTCGTCCACTTCCACCACCGACAGCGACGCGTCCTCCGACGACCAGCCTGCGCACTCCGGCGAAGGCGCCGAAGTGGTGCGGCTCGACCGCTTCCGCAAGAAGTAACGAAACTGCCGATTATCAGGTCTTCCGCGCGCTGGATCGTTCCGGCGCGCTTGGCGTTGCCGGCCTGCGCCGCCACGCCCCTCTTCGACCCTCAACTCCCAGGACGATGATCATGGCCCGCACGCCCCGCTCTCCCCGCCCCGCGCGATCTGCTGCGACCCGAAGCGAGACCGACAGCTTCGGTCCGATCGATGTCGCCGCCGACCGCTATTGGGGCGCGCAGACCGAGCGTTCGCGGCAGAACTTCCGCATCGGCACCGAACGGATGCCGATCGGCATCATCCGAGGGCTGGCAATCGTCAAGCTGGCCGCGGCCGAGACCAACAAAGAACTCGGCCTGCTCGACACCCGCCGCGCCGGCGCGATCGTCCGCGCCGCGCGCGAAGTGATCGACGGCACCCATGACGATCACTTCCCGCTGGTGGTGTGGCAGACCGGCTCCGGCACCCAGACCAACATGAACCTCAACGAGGTGATCGCCAACCGTGCCAACGAACTGCTCGGCGGCGAGCGCGGTTCGAAGAAGCCGGTGCATCCCAACGATCACGTCAACATGAGCCAGTCGTCGAACGACTCGTTCCCGACCGCCATGCATATCGCCGCTGCGCAGGCGATCACTTCGGACCTGACCCCGGCGCTGACGCTGCTGCACGACGCGCTGCGCAAGAAGGAGAAGGCGTTCGCCAAGATCGTCAAGATCGGACGGACGCACACCCAGGATGCTACCCCGCTGACGCTGGGCCAGGAATTCTCCGGCTACGCGGCGCAGCTCGCCAGCAGCATCGCCCGGATCAAGTCGGCGCTGAAGGAGCTGTATCCGCTGGCGCAGGGCGGCACCGCGGTCGGCACCGGCCTGAACACCCATCCGAAATTTGCCAAGGCGTTCGCCAAGCGGGCTGCTGCGATTACCAAGCTGCCGTTCGTCACGGCGCCGAACAAATTCGAAGCGCTCGCCGGCAACGACGCCTACGTGTTCGTGCATGGCGCGATCAACGCCGCCGCCACTGCGCTGTTCAAGATTGCCAACGACATCCGCCTGCTCGGCTCCGGCCCGCGCTCCGGCCTCGGCGAACTGATCCTGCCCGAGAACGAGCCGGGCTCGTCGATCATGCCCGGCAAGGTCAACCCGACGCAGTGCGAGGCGATGACCATGGTGTGCAGCCAGGTGTTCGGCAATCAGACCACGCTGACCGTCGCCGGCAGCCAGGGCCACTTCGAACTCAACGTCTACAAGCCGGTGATGGCGCAGGCGATGCTGCAGTCGATCGGGCTGCTGGCGGATGCGGCGCGTTCGTTCACCACCAACTGCGTCGACGGCATCCGCGCCGATGAGCAACGGATCGGCGAATTGATGCAGCGCTCACTGATGCTGGTGACGGCGCTCGCGCCGACCATCGGCTACGACAACGCCGCCAAGATCGCCAAGGCGGCTCACCAGCGTGGTACGACCTTGAAGGAGGAAGCGGTGCGCTCGGGGCTGATCAGTGCGGTCGATTTTGACCGGCTGGTGCGGCCGGACAAAATGACGCATCCGGGCTAGCCTCGCGGGATGCCCCGAGAGTCGTAAAAATGCCCTTTCGGAAATTGATGTAAATCATATCCCTTGCGCGCCCAGATTGGTCAACTTGCACTTGCGGCGGTGTGGTTCGGCGGCCTTATTCGATTTACGGAATAAGTGTTGAACCACATCTAAGCAGCGATATGGTTTTGTTCTTGATGGTGATCGAGCCTCTAATGGCTTCGTGCATTCGTGCCCGCCTGGCTGGCGACGCCCGTTGCCGATTTAATCGATGATGGGTGACGTTATGACCGACGTGGTCAATTTGAAACGCTTCAAGAAGCGAGCCGAGCGGGAAGCAGCCGCTAAACTCGCAGATGCCAATCGCGCACGATTTGGCAGGACCAAATCGCAGCGTGCGCTCGACCAACATCATGTCAGCCGCGCCAATCAACTGCTCGATCAACACATAATCGGTGGCGAGGACGCGTCATGAAATCGCCGGTGGTGAAACGGTCGATCGTGGTCGCGGGCCACAAGACCAGTGTCAGCCTCGAAGAAGCGTTCTGGAACGGCATGAAGGAAATCTCCAGCGTGCGGGACATGACTTTGTCCGAGCTCGTCGGAGAGATCGACAGCAATCGTCAGCAGGGTAACCTGTCCTCGGCGATCCGTCTGTTCGTGCTCGACTACTTCCGCAGCCGCGCCTTGCAGGCGCAGCAGCAGGCAGTGGCAGATACCAAGACCGAGAGCTCGCTGACAGCGCACTGATCGTTCGATCGGTGCGCTGATCAGTCGGTCGCCCTCGCATTCGGGGGCGACAACATCAGGGGCGGACGCGGCCGTGACGGGCGCGCGTCTCCTGGTGCAGGTTTGATCTCCAAAGGCGGCGGCAGTGGCGCGAGCTTTTCGCGCGATGTCGAGGGCGCAGCGGTCGAAGCTTGCGGCTGAGATGACGTTTGCGGCTGAGGCTGCGACGGTCGTTGCGGCTGAGCGCGCGGCTTCGGTGTCACGCGGCGCGGATCGGCATCCGGCAATGGCGGCGTGAGCGGCGGTGCCGGGCTGATCGCAGCGCCCTGCCCGATGCCCGGAGCGGCCGGCTGTGGTGCAGCCTCAGGCACGGTTTTCGGCACGGCTTGGGGATTGCCCGATGGCGCGCGAGTTGCCGGCGGCGCCGTGTCCGACTTCGCCGGTACGGCTGGCGGCGGCAGGCTTGAGGTCTGCGCCGGAGCGCGATCGGCATTGGCTGGGGACTGAGTCGGTGCCTGCGGATCGGCCGCAGCGGCTGGTTTGCCGCCCTGTTCGAGCTGCTGCAGCTTGCGGGTCTCGCGATCGATCCGGCGGATCGACAGCCACGACGACAATCCCGACAGATCGACAGACCACTCCATCCGGTCCAGCGGCCCGGCCGCGAAGATTCGAATCTCCGGCGGCAACTCCTGGGCCGGCTCGGCCTGCATCAGCGCGACCCGCAGATCGGCCTGCCCCGCCGCCACATCGTAGCCGCCCGACACCACCGCGCGGGCGTCGTTGGCCTGCAACGTGGTCGGCGCAAGCTTGAAGCGGCCGTCGCTGACACTAATCGGAAACTGCGCGCTGTCGACTTTCAGCGGCCCGGCCTTCAGCGCCGGCTCGACCAGCTTGGCCAGATGGTCGGCATCGACCGGCTGGCCCTGATCGGCGGCGCGGATCGCGACCGCGAAGGCGCTCGGATCAAGCCCCGAGATCGCCGCCTGCGACAGCGTCACGGTGCCGCCGCCGGACAGCGCGCCGGCGAGCGCCGAAGCGCTGCGGCCGCTGCTCGCCAGCGTGCCTTGCAGTGACAGCTTCCCTGGCGGCAGCGCGAGCGCGCCATCGCGCAGCGCCGCGGAGTCGGCATCCTTCAAGCTGAGATGTGCATCGAGCGCCACCCCAGCGTCCACCGGTTTGGCGGTCAGCACCGCCTTGGCGTCACCGCCGCCGAGCTTGCCACTGCTGTCCAGCGTCAGCGACCGCCCGTCGCTGCGGATCACGCCGCGGAGCGGCTGCAGCTCGCTGCCGCCCGGCAGCTCGGCCCGCACCGCCTGAAACGCGATCTTGCCCCGCCAGCCGCGCAGCCAGCCCTGCCCGAGCGGCTCGTCGGCGGGGCGTCCGGCGGCACCGAGCGCGAGCTGCAGCGCCGGTCCGAGCGGCAGCGTGTCGATCCCGGCTTCGCCGTCGAGTTCGGCGGTCTCGTCGCGGGTCAGCGCCAGCCGGCCGCGCAGCCGCGAGCCGGCAATGCCGGCATCGATGTCCTTGAAGCTCCATTTGCTGCCGGCGACCGTCAGTTGCGTCGCCAGCGACAGCGGCGCATCGCTCGTGGCGGACGCCGGCAGATCGAGCAGCGGCGCTAGGTCGAGCTTGCGCGCGTTCAGCGACAGCGCCGCCTTGGTCTCGGCCGCGAACGGCTCGATCTCGCCGTTCGCCTCGGCGTCGAGTCGCGCCGCGGTCAGCTTGGCTTTGCCGCGCAGCGCGCCGCGCCATTTGCCGGTGCCAGAAGCTTGCAGCGTCGCCGCGCCATCCCCCGCGGCGATCACGCGGTCGAGCCCGAGCAACGTCATCAGCGCCTCGCTGCGCGGCGCCGACAGCTCGCCGTCGAGCTTGAGCTCGCTTCGGCCCAGCGCATCGAGATCGAGCTTGCGCAGATCGGCAGCGGGCGGGCTCGCCTTCGCTGTCAAACGTCCGCTGAGCTGTGGCGCGGTCAGTTCGAGCGAACCGCTCGCCTCGACGTGGTCCCGCGCCGCGCCGGTTTTCTCGGTCGACAGTGTGAGCTTGGCGCGTGCCTCACCGGCCTCGGTAGGCAATGCCTTCAGCCGGGCCGCAACGGCTGGCGCGAACGGATCAATCGCCGCCGCGATCGGCCCCGGCGAGGGTGCCCGCGCTGTGAGGCTCAATCGTCCGACGGCGTTGTCGCGGTCGAGGGCGCCGTCGCCTTCCAGCAGCAATCCGGCGCTGGTGCCCAGCTTCAGACGGTCGAGCGCGATCCGGTGCGGATCATACGCCAGCCGCAGCGCCGCGGGCTGCCACACCTGATCGCCGACGCTGAGCTTGCCGAGATCGAGCGTGAGGCTGGCCTGCTCCGGCCAGCCGCCATCGGGACCGGCCAGCGTCCGGGCCCACTGCAGCGCGGCGTCGAGATCGGCGCTATCGCCCTTCAGCTCGGCGTCGATCTGCGCGCCCTGATCGTCGCGCCGCGCCCGATAGGCGAAGCGGCCGCGCAGCGTGTCGCCGCCGCTCTGCACCGTCAGCGGATCGAGCACCCAAGCGTCGGAGCCGGCGCGGACCCCGCCGGCGATCCGCAACCCCTTGGACAGGCCACCGGCGGTCGGCGTGCGGCCCTGCAGCCAGGCGGCGAGCAGATCCGGATCGCTGGCGGACAGATCGAGGGTGCCGGTGATCGCCGCGTCCGCGGCCCCGGCGCCGCCGCGCAGCGCCAACCGCGTGCCGCCGGGCGCCCGCAGCTCAAGTTGCTCGATCTGCCAGGCCTGATTATCGCCGCGCAGCTCGGCGGTCAGATCGGTCACCGGGCGGCTGCCGATCATGATCTGATCGGCGTCGAGCGACACCCGCGCCGCCAACGGCGGCAGCGGCAGCGACGCCGCCAGATCGCGCAGCCGCGCCAGCCAGGGCTGCGGTGCCGCGGCATCGCCGGGCTTCGCGAGCAGCCTGTCAGCATCGAGCTGCTGCGCCGACAGCTTGGCGTCGAGACGCGGCGCGGCGCCGAACCGCGCTTCGCCGCTGCCAGTGAGCTTCAGCCCGCGGTCGTCAGCGCCCCAGGAGATCTCGACCTGATCGAGCTTGGCGAGCGCCGGATCAGCCTCGACCTTGGCGGCGAGCCGCCACGGCGTTCGCGGCGTCTCACCCGTCGCTGCCGCAAGCGCCGCCAGCGAAGCTGCGCCGTCGAACCGGGGCCGGCTTTGCTCAAACCTCACCAAGCCGTCGAGATCTGCCGCGATCCCGCCGGCGCCCTGGTTGATCCCGGCGCGCAGCCGGATCGCGTCGCTGTCCGCGGCGCGGCTGGTCGACAGCCGGAACGGATAGCGCTGGCCGCCGAGCAGGAAATTGCCGTCGCCGCGCAGCGCCGCGGCCTGCGCCCGCAGCTCGCCGGAGAATGCGATGTCGCTGAGTTCGAGATTGCTGCGGCTCGCCGCATCGTGCAGCGCGATCCGACCGGTCAGGTTGAGCCGATCGACGGTGAGCGCGGCAAGATTGGACAGTCCGGCCGCCGGCCAGTCGAGCCGGCCCTGCGGATCGAGGCCGAGATCGAGCGACAATCCATTGATCGACAGTTCGTCGGCGCGCAGCTCGCCGCGCATCAGGGAGCCGAGGCTGAATTCGACATCGAGCTTGGCGGCACCGACCCGGCCGGCGTCGTTGGCGCCGCCCACGGTTACCTGCTGCAACCGCAGCGACGGCGTCGGCAACAGCCGCGCATCAAGCGGGCCGGCGACGCGAACCTGGGCGCCGAGCAGCCGCGTCGCTTCGGCCTCAAATGGAGTGCGAAACTGGTTCCAGTCGATCAGATACGGCCCGACCAGGGCGGCGAGCAGCGCCAGGATCAGCGCGATAGCCAGGCCGAGCAGCGTCGTCTGCACGCGGTCTCCCCTCGGGGGCGTTCTGACGCCCCTCGCTGGCGTCGTTCTTTCGTGATTTCAACGCCTAGCGACAGACTGTGGCGAACTCACAGCAACTTCAAGCGGCGGATTCACGCGGCGCAAAGTTGCTGTGGTTCAAATCCCTTGCGGCAGGATCTTGCCGGGATTGAAGATGTTCTGCGGATCAAGCGCCTGCTTGATCGCGCGCATCGCCTGCAGCGCTTCGAGACCGAGCTCGGCCTGCAGATACTTCTGCTTGCCCTGGCCGATGCCGTGCTCGCCGGTGCAGGTGCCGTCCATCGACTGCGCCCGTTCAACCAGCCGGTGCATGAACTCATCGGCGCGCTTCAGCTCTTCGGCATCGTTGACGTCGCACAACAGCGAGCAGTGGAAGTTGCCGTCGCCGACATGGCCGACGATCGGCGCCAGCAGCCCGAGCCGGTTGAGGTCGGCCTCGGTCTCGCCGACGCAATCCGCCAGCCGCGAGATCGGTACGCAGACGTCGGTGGCGACGACGCCGACGCCGTCACCCTGGCGCAGCCCCCGCACCGACCAATAGGCGTCGTGCCGGGCCTGCCACAGCTTGTTGCGGTCTTCCGGGCGAGTGGTCCAGGTGAAATCGCCGCCGCCGCAATCCTTGGCGATGGCGCCGAAATTCTTCGACTGCTCGCCGACCTCGACCTCGCTGCCGTGGAATTCGAGCAGCAGCAGCGGCGTCTCGGGCAGCGTCAGCTTGGAATAGGCATTCACCGCCTTGACCTGGGATTCGCTCATCAGCTCGATCCGGGCCAGCGGAATGCCGGTCTGGATCGCCAGGATCACCGCCTGGCAGGCGTCGCTGACCGACGGGAACGAGCATGAGGCTGCCGCGATCATCTCCGGGATGCCGCGCAGCTTGATGGTCAGCTCGGAGATGATGCCGAGCGTGCCTTCCGAGCCGACGAACAGGTGGGTGAGGTCGTAGCCGGCGGCCGACTTCTTGGCACGGGTGCCGGTGGTGATGATCTCGCCGTCGCCGCGCACCACCTTCAGCGCCAGGATGTTGTCGCGCATCGTGCCGTAGCGCACCGCATTGGTGCCGGAGGCGCGGGTCGCCGCCATGCCGCCGATCGAGGCGTCGGCGCCGGGATCGATCGGGAAGAACAGGCCCTGGTCGCGCAGGTTCTCGTTCAGCGCCTTGCGGGTGACGCCGGGCTGAATCACGCAGTCGAGATCCTCGGCGTGGACGGCGAGGATCTTGTTCATGTCGCGGAGATCAATGCAGACGCCGCCGGCCGGCGCGTTGACATGGCCTTCGAGCGAGGTGCCGGTGCCGAACGCGATCACCGGCACGTTGTGCTGTGCACAGATCCGCACCGTGTCCTGAATGTCCGCGGTGTCCTGCGCCATCACCACCGCGTCCGGCGGCTGGTTCGGCAGCCAGGTCGTGGTGTGGCCGTGCTGCTCGCGCACCGCAAGCGAGGTGACGAGGCGGTTGCCGAACCGCGCCGCGAGCGCTTCAATGGCGTTCGCCACGGCCTGCGGCTCGGCGCGCTTCGGCGTGTTGGTGATGGTCAGGCCCACGATAAAAACTCCTTCGGAAACGGGGCGACCGTGGCAAAGGATACCGGAGGGGTCAAGGGAGGTACGATTGACTTTGGAAGTAGATCGCAGCAGCGAAATCGGCACCGTATCTGGGCCGTTCCTGTCGTCGGTGATGCAGATCGAGCCCGGCTGGATCGACTATAACGGCCACCTCAACATGGCCTATTACAACGTGCTGTTCGACCGCGCGATCGATCAGATCTGGAGCGAGCTCGGGATCGGCGTCGACTATCTGAACACGCGCGGCGGCTCGACCTTCACGGCCGAAGCTCACGTCCGCTACTTGCGCGAGATTCATCTCGGCGACCCGGTGCAGGTCGCGGTCTACATTGTCGCGGCGGACGAGAAGCGGATCCACACCTTCGAAGAACTGCGCCACGCCGAGGAAGGCTGGCTGTCGGCGACATCCGAGAACATGTCGATGCACGTCGATATGGCGAGCCGGAAAGTCGCGCCGTTTCCGGACGACATCCGCGCCAATATTGCGCGGATGGCAGAAGCTCATCGGGCCCTTCCGCAACCCGAGGGCATCGGACGCAGCATCGCGATGCCCTCGAAGAAGTGGCCGGCGTCTTAGACCCGTGTGCGGCCGCGGAAGATGCTGACCACCGCCGAGATCAGGAACAGCACGATCGCGATGAAGAAGATGATCTTGGCGATTTCGATCGACGCACCGGCGATGCCGCCGAAACCCAGCAGACCGGCGATCAGCGCAACCACGAGAAACGTCACGACCCAACCCAACATGTGATGACCTCCGTTTCGCTTCAGGCACCCGCTGGCGGCTGCCTTCTTGGGATGAGGCGCCGCCGGTTTCGGCTGCGCCGCTTGGCGAAACAATCCGAGGCTGGAACGAAAGTTCCCGCCGGTTTCGGCGTGTCAAGGCGTCATTTTCACGCGAGAAATCGGAACGAAATCGCCTTAACCAGCCGCTGCGCCGGCCTGCGATGCGCGACCGAACCTGTCGATAGCGGCCCGCCGCGCCTATATCGGCGGATAATCCTGCTCTAAAGGCTCCCCTTCGAGCCCCGCAGCGCGGCTGTGGGTGGTAAAACGATTCGCATGACCGATCCGACCAAGCGCCAGCCTCTCGACCTCTCCAGCTATCAGCCCGCCGCCGGCGGCATCGCCGCGCGCGCCCGCGCCGCGGCGGGCCCGGCCTATCTGTCCGGCCTCAACCCGGAGCAGCGCGACGCCGTGGAGACGCTCGACGGCCCGGTGCTGGTTCTGGCCGGCGCCGGCACCGGCAAGACCCGCGTGCTGACCACGCGGATCGCCCACATCCTTTCCACCGGCCGCGCCCGCCCCGCCGAAATCCTGTCGGTGACCTTCACCAACAAGGCCGCGCGCGAGATGAAGCTGCGGCTCGGCCAGATGCTCGGCCAGGCCGTCGAAGGCATGCCGTGGCTCGGCACCTTCCATTCGATCGGCGGCCGCATCCTGCGCTATCACGCCGAACTGGTGCAGCTCACCTCGAACTTCACCGTGCTCGACACCGACGACCAGATCCGCCTGCTCAAGCAGCTGCTCGCCGCCGACAATATCGACGACAAGCGCTGGCCGGCGCGGATGCTGGCCGGCCTGATCGACGGCTGGAAGAACCGCGGCCTGACGCCGTCGCAGGTGCCGGCCGGCGAAGCCGCGATGTTCGGCAACGGCCGCGGCGGCAAGCTCTACGCGCAGTATCAGGAGCGGCTGAAGATCCTCAACGCCGCCGATTTCGGCGATCTGCTACTGGAAAACATCCGCCTGTTCCGCGAACACCCCGACGTGCTGCGGCAGTATCAGTCCCGCTTCAAGTTCATCCTGGTCGACGAGTATCAGGACACGAACGTCGCACAGTATCTGTGGCTGCGGCTGCTGTCGCAGACGCCTTCTGCCTCATCGTCATTGCCGGGCTTGACCCGGCAACCCATCCCTTCACAAGACGATGGATCACCGGGTCTCGACGCTTCGCGTCGGCCCGGTGATGACGTGGGAGCGAGTGGCAACGTGGTTGCCCCATCCGGCCCTCCCAAGAACATCTGCTGCGTCGGCGACGACGATCAGTCGATCTATGGCTGGCGCGGTGCCGAGGTCGACAACATCCTGCGGTTCGAGCACGACTTCCCCGGCGCCAAGGTCATTCGCCTGGAGCGCAACTATCGCTCCACCGGCCACATCCTCGCCGCCGCCTCGCACCTGATCGCTCACAATGAAGGCCGGCTCGGCAAGACGCTGCGCACCGAGGACGTCGACGGCGAAATGGTCACCGTCACCGGCGCCTGGGATTCGGAAGAAGAAGCCCGTGCGATTGGCGAAGAGATCGAACAGCTACAGCGCCAGGGCCACGCGCTCAACGAGATTGCGATCCTGGTGCGCGCCTCGTTCCAGATGCGCGAGTTCGAAGACCGCTTCGTCACCCTCGGCCTGCCCTACCGCGTGATCGGCGGTCCGCGGTTCTATGAGCGCGCCGAAATCCGCGACGCGCTGGCTTACTTGCGGGTGATCAACTCGCCCGCCGACGACCTCGCCTTCGAGCGCATCGTCAACGTCCCGAAGCGCGGCCTCGGCGACGCCACCGTGCAGATGCTGCACGACCACGCTCGCAAGCGCCGTATTCCGTTGTTCGAGGCGGCGCGGATGGTGATCGACACCGACGAGCTGAAGCCGAAAGCGCGCGGCAGCCTGCGCGGCCTGATCGAGAATTTCGAACGCTGGCAGGTGCAGCGCGACGCGCTGGCGCACACCGAGCTGGCCGAGATCGTGCTCGACGAGAGCGGCTACACCGAAATGTGGCAGAAGGACCGCTCCGCCGATGCCGCGGGCCGGTTGGAGAATCTCAAAGAACTCGTGCGCTCGATGGAGGAGTTCGAGAATCTTCAGGGATTCTTGGAGCACATCTCGCTGGTGATGGATCGCGAAGGCGGCGCCGACGAAGACGCCGTCAGCGTGATGACGCTGCACTCCGCCAAGGGCCTCGAATTCGAGACCGTGTTCCTGCCCGGCTGGGAGGAAGGCTTGTTCCCGCATCAGCGCGCGCTCGACGAACAGGGCCGCGCCGGCCTCGAGGAAGAGCGCCGCCTCGCCCATGTCGGCATCACCCGCGCCCGCAAGCGCGCGAAGTTGTACTTCGCCACCAACCGCCGCATCCACGGCACCTGGAACACCACGATCCCGTCGCGCTTCCTGGATGAACTCCCGGCCGCCAATGTCGAGATCACCGAGTCGAAAGGCGGCTCCGGCTGGGGCGGCATGAGCGGCTACGGCCCGTCGCGGTTCGACAACGTCGAGTCGTTCGGCTCGAGCTATTCAACGCCGGGCTGGCAGCGCGCCCAGGCGCAACGCGGTCGGAGCGGTGGTGGCAGCAACGGTGGCCGCAGCGGCGGCTTCGGCGAGAGCGGTTCGTCCTACTCATCCGGCACCGCCCGCCGCGCTCCGTTCACCATCGAGGGCGAGTTGGTCGCCAAATCCACCGGCACGGAGTCGGCGTTCTCGCTGAAGGATCGCGTTTTCCACCAGAAGTTCGGCTACGGCCACGTCACCAAGATCGACGGCAACAAACTCACCATCGTGTTCGACAAGGCCGGCGAGAAGAAGGTGGTCGATAGTTTCGTGGAGCGGGTGTGATGGCGCACTACGTCGCCTTGATCCATCAGGACGCCGACGGCAGCTACAGCGTGTCGTTTCCCGACATTCCAGGCGTCGTCACCGCCGGCGAGACGATCGAGGAAGCCGAAGAAGAAGCCGCCGAGCTGCTTGCCTTTGCGGCCGAAGATCCGGACGGCACCATCGTATTCAATCCGCCGCGGTCGATCGACGAACTGAACAAAGACCCCGCCTTCGTCGAAGCCAGCAGGGATGCGATCGTGGCGCTGATCGAATTTGACGCCGACGCGGATGCAGCCGAATAGCGGCCGGGCATAAGCTATCTTTGACGTGACCGAGAGGATGAACGCGCTCGCGCCTTTGGCGAGGGAGATGTAGGCTGGTGCATTGCAGTTTGAATTAATTACCTGACGACCGCCCGATGCTCACCAGTAGCCGCGATATCATCCGACGTCTCGAACGTGAAGGCTGGACTTGCGTCCGCGTCACCGGATCGCATCACGTCTTCAAGCATCCTGTGCGCCGGGACATCGTCACCGTGCCGCATCCGAAGAAGGACTTGGGAAAAGGCTTGGTCCGTGCCATCTATAAGGGCGCAGGCTGGGAGCCGGATTGAGGTCGGCCATGACCCACTACATCGCCATCATCGAAGACGCCGGGCCCGACGTAGCGGTCGGGGTGTGGTTTCCGGACCTGCCCGGCTGCGTCTCCGCGGGCGACGATCTCGACGAGGCGCTGCGCAATGCGCCGGAGGCGCTGGAGCTGTACCTGGAGCAGGTCGAGCAAGACGGCAAGCCGGTGCCCAAGCCGCGCTCGCTGACCGAACTGAAGGCCGATCCTGAACTCGCCGACGACATCCAGAACTACATCGTCGCGCTGATCGAAACACCAAGCCGCGCCCACGCGGCAGAGTGATCGGACCAACGTCTCCCCCCGTCATTGCGAGCCAACGGGTCGGCGCGCAGCGCCGCCCGATGACAGGCTCCGCGAAGCAATCCAGAAACTCAGTGCTCTGGATCTCTGGATTGCTTCGTCGGCTTCGCCTTCTCGCAATGACGCGGTGAGGGGCGATACCACGAAGCACCGACGCGATGAGGTTCGGCGCACCAAGCCGCGACACGAAATTTTTCCCCACCCCCGCCTGTTTGTCCTGTCGGTTGCGTCCGCGCTCGGCCGTCCTTATGTAAGCCGCCCGCACGTTCCGGCTGCGTTCCGCCCTTTTCCTGCGCCCGACACTTTACGAGCCCGCATGGCCCCGATCATCTCCGTCCAAAATCTGAGCAAGACCTACGGCACCGGGCGCAAGGCGCTGAACGGGGTCAGTCTCGACATCATGGGCGGCGAGATTTTCGCGCTGCTCGGGCCGAACGGGGCCGGCAAGACCACGCTGATCGGCACGATCTGCGGGCTGGTCAATCCGACCGGCGGCACGGTGACGGTCGACGGCCACGACATCATCACCGACTATCGGGCGGCGCGCGAGCTGATCGGGCTGGTGCCGCAGGAGCTGCACACCGACGCGTTCGAGTCGGTGTGGGACACCGTGAGCTTTTCCCGCGGGCTGTTCGGCAGGCCGAAAAACCCGGCGCATATCGAAAAGGTGCTGCGCGACCTGTCGCTGTGGGACCGCAAGGACTCGAAGATCATCACCCTGTCCGGCGGCATGAAGCGCCGGGTGATGATCGCGAAAGCGCTCAGCCACGAGCCGCAGATCCTGTTTCTCGACGAGCCGACCGCAGGCGTCGACGTCGAACTGCGCAAGGGAATGTGGGAGGTGGTGCGCGCCCTGAAGGCGACCGGCGTCACCATCATCCTGACCACGCACTACATCGAGGAAGCCGAGGAGATGGCCGACCGCGTCGGCGTCATCAACCATGGCGAGCTGATTCTGGTCGACGAAAAATCGGCACTGATGCAGAAGCTCGGCAAGAAACAGCTCAAGCTGCATCTCGACGCCCCGATCGACACGGTGCCGCCGCAGCTCGCCGCCTATGGCCTGACGCTGTCGGACGACCGCAACAAGCTGATCTACACCTACGACACCCGCGCCGAACACACCGGCATCACCGCGCTGCTCGGCGACGTCCGCGCCGCCGGCATCCGCTTCCACGATCTCGACACCAGCCAGAGCTCGCTGGAGGAGATCTTCGTCAGCCTGGTGAGGACGTGAGCATGAACCTGCGGGCGATCCGCGCGATCTATCTGTTCGAAATGGCGCGGACCTGGCGGACGCTGATGCAGAGCATCGTGTCGCCGGTGCTGTCGACCTCGCTGTATTTCATCGTGTTCGGCGCCGCGATCGGCTCGCGGATCGACCAGGTCGAAGGCGTCAATTACGGCAGCTTCATCGTGCCCGGCTTGATCATGCTCAGCGTGCTGACGCAGAGCGTCGCCAACGCCTCGTTCGGCATCTATTTTCCGAAATTCACCGGCACCATCTACGAGATCCTGTCGGCGCCGGTGTCGTTTCTGGAAATCGCGGTCGGCTATGTCGGCGCCGCGGCCAGCAAGTCGATCATCCTCGGCCTGATCATCCTGGCCACCGCCGGCCTGTTCGTGCCGCTGCACATCGCTCATCCCGTCTGGATGTTCGCGTTCCTGGTGCTGACCTCGGTGGCGTTCAGCCTGCTCGGCTTCATCATCGGCATCTGGGCCGACGGTTTCGAGAAGCTGCAAGTGGTGCCGCTCTTGATCATCACGCCGCTCACCTTCCTGGGCGGCAGCTTCTATTCGATCTCGATGTTGCCGCCGGTCTGGCAGACCATCGCGCTGTTCAACCCGGTGGTTTATCTCGTCTCCGGCTTCCGCTGGAGCTTCTACGAGATCGCCGACGTCAACGTCGCCGTCAGCCTTGCCGCCACCTTCGGCTTCCTGCTCGCCTGCCTCGCGGTGGTGTGGTGGATCTTCAAGACCGGTTATCGCCTGAAGGCCTGAGCCAGCAGCCGCGTCGCAAAGCACGCCCCAAACGAAAAGGCGCGGCCCGATGGCCGCGCCTTGATTGTTTATGAGCCGCTCGTCTTAGCGACGATAGCAGCGGAAGTTGCCGCTCCGGGTGTAATAGCCCTTGCAGCGATGGCCGCGGTGATAGCGGTAGCGCGGGCCGTGGTTCGGCAGGCCGAGCACGCCGTTCACCGCACCCACCGCGCCGCCGACGCCGGCACCAATCGCGCCGCCCACGGCGCCGCCGATCGGTCCGGCCGCGCGATTGCCCTCACGGGCGCCCTGCTCCGCGCCGCGCACGATGCCCTGCGAATGACCGGCGGTCGGAATCGCCAGCACCGCGAGCGCCAGGGCGGCTGCTGCGAACAGTGCTTTCAACGGGGTGTGCTCGGCGCGAACGGCAAACGCCTTGGCAGTGGTCTTCATCGATGTCCCTCCGGATTGAAACGCCCGACAGAACGCCGGGCGCGGACTCTGCAGCACATTAACACGCCCGCGCGCCTCGGGTTCCCGTTTCGCCGAGATTCCGCCGTGGTGGTGTCTTGATGCTGCCGCTGGAGTCGCCGAAGCCATCTTAACGATGCCGAAGGTTTTGCCGCTGCGGCACAGCGGCGACTGGAAACTGTCGCAGCCGCTATGCATATTACCATCGGGCGGGCAAGGAAGTGAAAGGATCGGGCCAGGAGGCCGCACAATGCGTTCGTATCTCGTATCTCTGACCGGCCTGATCCTGCTGGCGGTCTCAAGCACCGCTCAGGCGAAAGTCGCCATAACCGTCGACAAGGACAATCAGCAGCTCACCGTCGCGGTCGATGGCGTCGAGCGGTACCGCTGGCCGGTGTCGACCGGCAATCCGTCGCACGAAACGCCGAACGGCAAATTCCAGACCTTCCGGATGGAAGCCGACCATTATTCGAAGGAATTCGACGATGCGCCGATGCCGCATTCGATCTTCTTCACCAAGCAGGGCCACGCCATCCATGGCACCGACGCGGCCGGCAAGCTCGGCGTACCGGTGTCGCATGGCTGCGTGCGGCTATCCCGCGACAACGCCGCGACGCTGTACGCGCTGGTCGAGAAGGAAGGCGTGCTGAACACCACGGTGACGCTTACCGGCTCGTCGCAGGTCGCGCTGGCGCGGCTGAAGACCAAGGGCGGCAATGCCATCGCCCGCGCCGAACCGCTGCCGTCTCCGACCTATGATGCCAACGGCCAGCCGATCGACCTGGTGCCGAGCCGGCCGCGCGCGGTGCGCCCGCAGGTCACCGATGACGGCTACATCTATCCGGCCGATGGCAGCTACGCCGACCGCCGCTACCCAGCCCCTCCCGGCTATCGCCGCGTCGCGCCGCCGCAATACGGCTACGTCGAAAACGACTCCTACGCCCAGGACTATGCGCCGCGACGCTATTATCAGCCGCGCGGCTATTATGACGGCGGCTATGGCGGCTACTCGGCGTACTGAGCCGAGCCACGACTGATCCGATTGAAACGCGCGGCCTCCCCAGCCGCGCGTTTTGTTTTGCCTAATCCTCGCCGTCGCGCAGCCGGCGCCACACCGCACCGAGCACGTTGGAGTAGTCGTCGGTCCACACCCGGTCGCCGTCGCGCGGCGCGGTCAGGGTCCAGTCTTCGTTGCCGGCGAGCCGGCCGATGTCCGCAGCCTCGCGGGCCGAGATCACCACCGAGGTGGCGAAGATGTATTCGGCATCGCGCCCGGCATCCTGCGACGCGACCCAGCTCTTCAGCCCGTTGGCGTCGGCGATGCCGACCGCCACGCTCGCCAGCTCGAGATGGCGGTTGGAGACGTGCATCAGCACAGCGCCCTGTGGCGCCAGCTTCGCCTTGTAGATCGCCATCGCCTCGCGGGTGGCGAGGTGGATCGGGATCGCGTCCGACGAATAGGCATCGACGATGATCAGGTCGTAGGCGCCGTCCGGCTCGTGCGCGAAGGTCAGCCGCGCGTCGCCGACCACGGGCTGCAGATCCGGCGCGCATTTGCTGACGAAGCTGAAATATTTCGGGTCGCGCGCGGTATCGATCATCGACTGATCGATCTCGAAGAACCGCCAATGCTCGTCCGGTGCCGCCGCGCAGGTCAGCGTGCCGGAGCCGAGCCCGATCACGGCAACGCGGATCGGGCCGCCCTTACGCTCGCGCATCGCGGTGATCGCCTGGCCGATGCCGCCGTCCTTGTGGTAGTACGAGATCGGATCGGGCCGCCCGGTGACGGGCGTGCCGTCGTCGTTCAGCACGCGTTCGGCGCCGTGGATCGTGGTGCCGTGCAGCAGCACATGGAAGCGGCCGTCCGCCGTCACCTGGATCTTGTGCACGCCGAAGAAGCTGCGCACCGTCTCAATCCGCCCCTCGTCGGCCGGATACAGCCGGATCAACACCAAGGCGATCACGACGGTGGCGAGCAGCTTGGCCGGGGCTGCGCGCAGCACCACCGCGAGGACCACGCCGAGCCCGACGACGTCGCCGATCACCAGCACGCGGTTGGTGGCGAACCATTCGTGCAGCTTGCCGGTGGTGAACGCGGAGGTGATCAGCACCACCGCCAGCGCGGCGATCAGCAGCCAGATCGCCACCGACCATTGCGGCCGCCATTCAGGCGTCTGCGGCCGGCACAGCACTGCCAGCGCCAGCAGGATCGGGTATTCGGCGATCCAGGAGAACGTGTACGGCGCCAGCAGACCGGCGAACAGGCCGCCGACCATGCCGCCGAACGACAGCGCCACGTAGAAGCCGGTGAGATATCGCGCCGGCGGCCGGGTCCGCGCCAGCTCGCCATGGCAGGCCATCGCGATGATGAAGAAGCACACCAGGTGTCCGCCGAGCGTCAGCAGCAGATTGTGCTCGGACGCCGAATAGGCCAGCAGCACCACGATCACCGCGATCGCGATCGGCTGCAGCGCCAGCATCCATTTGTGCGGCAGCAGCGGCCGCGACTGGAACACCAACACCCAGGTGAGCAGGTACAGCGACAGCGGCAGCACCCACAGCAGCGGCGCGGCGGCGACGTCGGTCGAGATGTGCGCGGTGACGGCGATCAGCAGCCCGGACGGCACTGCGGCGAGAAATACCCAGCGCCCCACCGTCAGCCATGACGGCGCCGGGACATCCTGATCGTCGGCGATCAATTCGGCCGCAGCGGTGGCCGGTGCCCGCAGCAACAGCACGCCGCAGGCGGCGATCAGCAGGATCAGCACGCCGTAGCCGGCGGTCCACATCAGGTTCTGCAGCCGCAGCGTCAGCAGCGGCTCGAGCAGCACCGGATAGGACAATAGCGCCAGGAAGCTGCCGATATTGGACGCCGCATAGAGGAAGTACGGATCGCGGCCGTCGGGATGGCCGGTGCGGACGAACCATGCCTGCAGCAGCGGATTGTTGGCGGCGAGCGCGAAGAACGGCAGACCGATCGACACCGCGAACAGGCCGAGCAGCCACAGCTCATAGCCGCTCGCCGGCGGCGTGCCCCATCCGCCGGCGATCGCCAGCGGCAGCGTCAACAACGCGCCGACCAGCACGAGCAGGTGCACGACGACCGGCACTCGGCGATCGGAAAACCGGCTCAGCCCGTGCGCATAGGCGTAGCCGGCCAGCAGCAGCGACTGGAAGAACACCATCGCCACCGACCACACCGCCGGCGAGCCGCCGAGCCTCGGCAGGACCATCTTGGTGAACAGCGGCTGCACCGAAAATAGCAGCAGCGCGCTGACGAAGATCGCGGTGGTATAAACGATCAGGATCTGCCGGTTGCGCGCCGGGCTGGCCGGGCTCGCGCCGAGGGTCGGTTCGGTCATGGCGTCTCCTGCTGCGGTCCGCCGCGGCGGACGCTGGACATCGTCGGCCATGGCGATGGATTCCGGCAGGCCCGTGACGCGCCGCATCCTAGCGTCGCTCTGTGAACAATGGCAAAACCAGCCGGGAACGTGTCTGTCACATCCGGTCCGGGAACCTTCCGATGTCCGATCCCGACGTCCTGATCATCGGTGCCGGTCACAACGGCCTCACTTGCGCGGCGTATCTGGCGCGCGCGGGATTGAAGGTGAAGGTGGTGGAGCGCCGCAGCGTGGTCGGCGGCGCCGCGGTGACGCAGGAGTTTCATCCCGGCTTCCGCAACTCGGTCGCGGCCTACACGGTCAGCCTGCTCAATCCGAAAGTGATCGCCGACCTCAAGCTGCACGAGCACGGGCTCAGAATCGTCGAGCGCAAGGCGCAGAACTTCCTGCCCGCGCTGGACGGCCAATATCTGCTCACCGGCAGCAACTTCACCGCCGCCTCGCTGGCCCGGCTCAGTCCGCATGATGCCGCAGCGTTCGGCGGGTTCGCGGCCGAACTCGAAATCATCGCCGATGTACTGCGGCACTTCGTGCTGCGCGCCCCGCCCAATCTGGTGGCGCAATTCGGCTTGCCGGCGATCCGCGAGAGCCTGAACGCGCTCGGAACCGCCAACCGGCTGCGGGCTCTCACCATCGAGCAGCAGCGGCTGCTGCTCGATCTGTTCACCTGCTCGGCTGGCGAAATGCTCGACGCCCGGTTCGAGCACGATCTGGTCAAGGCGCTGTTCGGCTTCGACGCCATCGTCGGCAACTACGCCAGTCCGTATGCGGCCGGCTCGGCCTATGTGATGCTGCATCACGCGTTCGGCGAGGTGAACGGCAAGAAGGGCGTCTGGGGTCACGCGATCGGCGGCATGGGCGCAATCACCCAGGCGATGGCCGCAGCAGCCAGCGCCGCAGGCGCCGAGATCGAAACCTCAGCCGGGGTGCGCGAGGTGCTGGTCGAGAAGGATCGCGTGGTCGGCGTCAGCCTCGACGACGGCCGCAGCGTGCGGGCGCGGTTGGTGGCGTCCAACGTCAACCCGAAGCTGCTGTACACCCGCCTGCTGCCGCAGGACGCGCTACCCGACGATGTCCGCCGCCGGATGCAAAATTGGAAGACCGGTTCAGGCACGTTCCGAATGAATGTCGCGCTGTCGCAGCTGCCGTCGTTCACCGCGCTGCCCGGCGACGGCGACCACCTCACCGCCGGCATCATCATCGCGCCGAGCCTCGGCTATATGGACCGAGCCTATCAGGACGCCCGCGCCCACGGCTGGAGCCGCGAGCCGGTGGTCGAGATGCTGATCCCGTCGACGCTCGACGACAGCCTGGCTCCGAAGGGGCAACACGTCGCCAGCCTGTTCTGCCAGCACGTCGCCCCGGAGCTGCCGGACGGCGCCTCCTGGGACGACCATCGCGAAGAGGTTGCCGACCTGATGATCGCGACTGTCGACCGCTACGCGCCGGGCTTTGCGGCCAGCGTGCTCGGTCGCCAGATCCTGTCGCCGCTCGACCTCGAACGCGAGTTCGGCCTGCTCGGCGGCGACATCTTCCACGGCGCGCTCAGCCTGAACCAGTTGTTCTCGGCGCGCCCGCTGCTGGGCCACGCTGACTATCGCGGTCCGCTGAAAGGTCTCTACCACTGCGGCAGCGGCGCCCACCCCGGCGGCGGCGTTACCGGCGCCCCCGGCCATAATGCGGCCGCGGCGATCCTCAACGACCACCGCAGCTTGTTCGCAAGCCGTGGATAAGTCCGGGGATAAGCCTGTGGATAAGCTGTGGAAAACTTGTAGATGAACAGTGCGGCTGCGGAGGGTTTCTCAGCCGCGCAGACAGCGCTTGGCTTCGGCGATCTGCGCCCAGCTGTAGCCGTTCTTGAGCGCCCAGGCGATCGACTTGGCCCGGCCGTGTTCGCTGACGTAGTAGCGCACCGTGACGCAGTCGACGCCCGCCGGAATTGCGGTCTGCCCGGCCGGGAAAGCGACCGGCGTCACGCCGCCCTGCCCCTCGGCGAAAGCCGCGGGCGTGCAAACGGTTGCGAGCAAGGCTGAAACGACCACCATCGTAGACAGTTTTCGGCGCCGGGTGGCGGTCGCGCACGGAACTTCGTTGGCCTTGCTCATCAAACCTCATGTCGTTGTCGGGATGGTCGCTGGCGGCGCCGTCATTGGAGCTGCGGCCAAGCGCGCGAACCCATTGGCCAAAGAACAAGGCGACAATAGGACTCTCACAACCAAAACTTGAAACGCAGCCGACACGGAACTGGTTCCGCGCATCTGTTCGCAACCCCCTGTCCGTGGGCGCGGACCACTCCCCGGAAAGCGTGTGCGTAACAGAACTTCCGAGTCGTTTTCTGTCCCACGCACATAGGCTTCGCAGCCATTCGTCACGCTGTGCACGAATCTGTCGACAAGTTGCGCGAAGGCAGTGGAGAACTCTGAATCTTGCGGATTCAACCCTGTGCATAAGTCATGGACAAGCTGTGCGTTTCCGGCGCAGAAGCGGTGGACGATCTGTTGAGAGATCACTTCAGCCGCGCCCTTTCGCTGCCAACCTTCGGACCTGCCATGACTGATCCCGCTCCCACTGTCCGCGCCAGCTTCGTGCTCGGCGACGAGGCCACCGCCCGCCGCGTCACCGACCTGCTCGGCGAGTGCTTCGACGAGGCCGAGATGGCGATCGCGGCGTTCGAGCGGCCGGACCGCAGCTGGGAGGTGGCGCTGCATTTCGGCGAGCAGCCAAACCTCGACCACATCCGCGAGCTGGTAGCGCAGGCCGCCGGCCCCGAGGCCGCGCAGGCGATCAGCCTCGAAACCGTCGCCGCCAAGGATTGGGTCGCAGCGAGCCTGGAAGGGCTGGTGCCGGTTCCGGCCGGCCGCTTCGTCGTCCATGGCAGTCATGATCGTGATCGGGTGCCGGCCAACAAGCTCGGCATCGAGATCGAAGCCGCGCTCGCCTTCGGCACCGGCCATCACGGCACCACCCGCGGCTGCCTGACCCTGCTCGATCTGGTGCTGCGCGCCGGCCCGCCGCAGCGCGTGCTCGACCTCGGCACCGGCACCGGCGTGCTGGCGATCGCCGCCGCCAAGGCACTGCGCCACACCGTGCTCGCCACCGACATCGACAAGCAGTCGGTCGCGGTCGCGCGCGAGAACGCGCGGCTCAACGGTGTCGGCAATCTGGTTCAGGCCGAATGGGCGACCGGCTTTGCCTCGCCGGTGTTCGCGGCCCATGCGCCGTTCGATCTGGTGCTGGCGAACATCCTCGCCAACCCGCTCCGGGCACTGGCCCAGCCGATGAGCGAGCACCTCGCGCCCGGCGCTCTGGTGATCCTGTCGGGGCTGCTGCAGCCGCAGGCGCAGAGCGTGATCGCGGCGTATCGGGCGCGCGGCTGCGTGCTGCTGAGGCAGCTGGTGATCGAAGGCTGGAGCAGCCTGCTGCTGGTGAAGACGTTCTGATAGGGAGCGCTGCTGAGCGGGTGCTCAGTGCGCGGGCTTGTCGGGAAAGCGGCTGTGAGCGTCGCCGTTCGGGTCGGTGCGCCTGACCGCCGACTGGACGAAACGGTCCAGGATGCGCACGATCACACCACGCGGCTGCGGCTGCTCGGGCTCGACGTTCGGAGGCGTACCACCCGGGCGGACCGGCGGGGAAATCTTCTCAAACGTAAAAGCAGGCATGGTGTATCACCTCGTCGTTGAGTTGAGACACTCCCGGGATTGTCCCGGACGCGTTGTCAGAGCGTGGTGCAGCTGGCACTGCGGAGCTCTCGCCCGTCTCTTGCGGGCTCGATAAATCAAGCATAACTCGTGCCATAAGCTGGACTTTATGCATATCGCGTGAGCCGTGCGCAACGTGTCGAGGGAGCAGACTGCTATGTTCGAGTCGCATTTCCAGAGCTTCGAGGAGCCCGAGAGCGGCGTCGCACTCACCGCGCGGCTGTCGGCGTTTCGCGAAGAGCTGCTGCGGCGCAAGCTCACCGGATTTGCAATTCCCCGCACCGATCAGCAACAAAACGAATATGTGCCGCCCTCCGAAGAACGCCTGGCGTGGCTCACCGGCTTCACCGGATCGGCGGGGCTGGCGTATGTGCTGATCGATCAGGCCGCATTGTTCGTGGACGGCCGCTACACCTTGCAGGCCGCCAAACAGGTCGACACCAATGCGTGGCGCATCGAGTCGCTGGTCGAACCGCCGCCGGAACGCTGGCTGGAGACCCATCTGAAAGCCGGTGATCGCCTCGGATTTGATCCGTGGCTGCACACTTCTTCAGCAGTCGAACGGATGCAGGCCGCCTGCGCCAAAGCCGGCGCCGAGCTGGTCGCGGTCGACGGCAATCCGGTCGACGCGGTGTGGAGCGAACGTCCCGCGCCGCCGCTCGGACCGGTCACCGTCCACGACGTGGAATTCGCCGGCGAGAGCGAGGCCAGCAAGCTCGGCCGCATCAACGAGGAGCTGGCTCGGCTGAAGGCCGATGCGCTGGTGCTGTCGGATTCCCACGCGGTCGCCTGGACCTTCAACATCCGCGGCGCCGACGTCTCGCACACGCCGCTGCCGCTGTCCTACGCGCTGCTGCCGAAGGATGGCCGCCCCACCATCTTCATCGATAGCCGCAAGCTGTCGAACAGCGTGCGCGACCATCTCGAACAGACCGCCGAGGTCGCCGAGCCGGCCGAGCTGGCGCCGATGCTGCGCGAGCAGGCCAAGACCGGCGCGACGATCGCCCTCGACAGCGCCACCGCGGCCGATGCGCTGACCCGGCTGATCAAGGAGGCCGGCGGCAAGCCGCTGCGCGGCGCCGATCCGGTCGCGCTGCTCAAGGCGGTGAAAAACCAGGCCGAGATCGACGGCACCCGCGCCGCGCATCGCCGCGACGCGGTGGCGCTGGCGCGCTTCCTCGCCTTCATCGATGCCGAAGCGCCGAAGGGCACGCTGACCGAGATCGATGCGGTCGAAGCGCTGGAGACCTTCCGCCGCGACACCGGCGCGCTCAAGGACGTGTCGTTCCCGACCATCTCCGGCACCGGACCGAACGGCGCGATCGTGCATTATCGCGTCACCCGCAAGAGCAACCGCCGCATCCAGCCGGGCGACCTCTTACTGATCGATAGCGGCGCGCAGTATCAGGACGGCACCACCGACGTCACCCGCACCATCGCGGTCGGCGAGCCGACGGCGGAGATGCGCGACCGCTTCACCCGCGTGCTGCGCGGCCACCTCGCAATCGCCCGCGCGGTGTTTCCCGACGGCACCACCGGCGCGCAGCTCGACACGCTGGCGCGGCAGTTCCTGTGGCAGGCCGGAATCGATTTCGAGCACGGCACCGGCCACGGCGTCGGCAGCTATCTGTCGGTGCACGAAGGCCCGGCGCGGATCTCCAAGCTCGGCACCACGCCGCTGAAGCGCGGCATGATCCTGTCCAACGAGCCCGGCTACTACAAGACCGACGGCTTCGGCATCCGGATCGAGAACCTCGAGCTGGTGGTCGAGAAACAGATCGACGGCGCCGAGAAACCGATGAACGGTTTCGAAGCCCTGACGCTGGCGCCGATCGACCGCCGCCTGATCGATGTGGCGATGCTCAGCACCGAGGAACGATCCTGGCTCGACGCCTACCACGCCCGCGTCCGCGAAACCGTCCGCCCCCACCTCGACGGCCCCACCCAACTCTGGCTCGACGCCGCGACGGCGCCGCTCAAGGCCTGAGCGCCTGAAGCGGTGAGTGCCGCCCTCTTCCCGAGTCATTCCGGGGCGCGAGCGCCAGCTCGCGAACCCGGAATCTGAAGCGGGCACGGCCTGGAGCTGCGTCGCGCACACTAACCTCGAGATTCCGGGTTCGCCGCTGCGCGGCGCCCCGGAATGACACGCGAGAGTTTCTGCGCACGCGCCCCGGAATGACAGGTTGAGAGTCCACGCGCGAACGACACCGGTCCGAGACCTCTGCGGCCCCACGACCAGCTGCCCCTCGCCCGCCTTCCGCATAGCCTTATGCCGAAAAACCGCCTGTTAGCATTGCCCTGGCAGGCTACAGTCGAACCACCAGCTCACATCCTCCGCCCTGGCAGGCCCGTCGGGAACCGATCTCGCATGCACGGAATCGTCGGCAGATACGCAACGATCGACGCCAGCCGGCGCGACCTGCCGCCATCGAAGCTGCTGCTCCTGCTGCTGGTGCTGATGAACGGCGCGGCGCCGATCGCGCTGTACATCTTCGTGCCGGCGCTGCCGGTGCTGGCGAGCGATTTTTCCAGCGACATCTCGGTCGCGCAGATGACCGTGTCGCTCTACATGGTCGGGCTGGCCTGCTCGCAGCTGATCATGGGGCCATTGTCCGACCGCTTCGGCCGCCGCCCGGTGCTGCTCGGCGGGCTGGCGCTGATGGTCGCGGCCAGCATCGGCTGCATCTTCGCGCAGACGCTGCCGCAACTGATCGCTTTGCGCTTCCTGCAGGCGCTCGGCGGCGCGTCCGGCATGGTGATCAGCCGCGCCATCATCCGCGATCTCTACAGCCGCGACCGCGTCGGCGGCATGCTCAGCCTCGTGATCGCCGTGATGATGATCGCGCAGATGCTGAGCCCGCTCGCCGGCGGCGTGATCGAAACCGCGCTCGGCTGGCGCGCGATCTTCTACGCCGTCACCGCCGGGGCGATCGTCGTCGCCGTCGCGATCACGCTGGCGCTGCCGGAAACCAGCCGCAGCAGCACGCCCACCGCGCAGCGCGGCGGCTTCCGCACCGACCTCCGCAGCCTGTTCGGCAGCCGCGCCTTCATCGGCTACGTGCTGTGCCAGGTGCTGGCGTCGGCGATCATCTTCATCTTCGCCGGTGGCGGCCCCTACGTCGTGGTGACGCAGATGGGCCGCAGCAGCGCCGAGTACGGCGCCTGGTTCGCCAGCTCCGGCTTCGCCTATCTGATGGGCAACGTGTTCTGCGTGAAATTCTCGCCGCGGCATTCGCTCGACCGGCTGATCTGGTTCGGGCTCAGCTTGCAGATCGTCGGCGCGCTGCTCAATCTGGCGTGGGGCGTCCTCGGCTGGAATCAGGTGCCGAGCTGGCTGTTCGGCACCCACATGATCATCATGTTCGGCAACGCCGCGGTGATGGCCAACGCCGCCGCCGGCGCGATCAGCATCCGCCCGCAAGCCGCCGGGACCGCATCCGGACTGATGGGCTTCACCCAATTCGGGTTCGGCTCACTGTGTTCGCAGGCCGGCGCCTGGCTCGGCGGCCATTTCGCGACACCGTTGCCGCTCAATATCGCGATCTTCGGAACGGCGCTCGCCTGCGCCTCGGCGATGATCTTCCTGGTGCCGCGCCGCAATCTGATCGCGACCGAGGAAATGATCGAAAAGGCGGAAGAAGAGACGCTGGTGTAGGCGGAGCTTCGTCTCCCTTGCAGCGAGTCATTCCGGGGCGCTCACGCAAGTGAGCGAACCCGGAATCTCGATCGGCAGAACAGCTCGGGATTCCGGGGTTCGCGCGTTCCGCGCGCCCCGGAATGACGGGGTTAGTTTCCGATCAGCGCCAGCCACTCGTCTTCAGTCAGCACGGTGACGCCGAGGTCTTTCGCCTTGGTCAGTTTCGATCCGGCGTCTTCGCCGGCGACCACGTAGTCGGTCTTCTTCGACACCGAACCGGCAACCTTGGCGCCCAGCCGCTCCGCCGCGGCCTTGGCTTCGTCGCGGGTGAATTTCGACAGTGAGCCGGTGAACACCACGGTCTTGCCGGCGACCGCAGTGTCGCGCCGTGCCTGCTCGGCCGGCAGCACTTCGGTGAGTTCGACCAGCAGCGCATCGAGCGCCTTGATGTTGCGCTCCTCGGCGAAGAACTCGACCACCGCTTCGGCCACGACGTCGCCGATGCCGGCGATGTTGTCGAGATCCTGATACGCCTCCGAAGTGTTGCCCTCCTCGGTCTGCGCGTCGGCGGCGGCACGCATCGCGCTAAGGAACGCATCCAGCGTGCCGTAGTGCCGCGCCAGCAGCTTGGCGTTGCCCTCGCCGACATGGCGGATGCCGAGCGCGAAGATCAGCCGGTGCAACTCGATGGCGCGCCGCGCGTCGATCGCGGCGAACAAATTGCGCACCGAGGTCTCGCCGTAGCCTTCCAGCTGCTCGAGCTTCAGTTCGGCATTGCGCGCCTTCAGCGTGAAGATATCAGCCGGCTCCTGCACCCAGCCGCGCTCGTGGAACAGCTCGATCTGCTTTTCACCGAGCCCGTCGATGTCGAAGGCGAGCCGTGACACGAAGTGCTTCAGCCGTTCCACCGCTTGCGCCGGGCAGATCAGCGCGCCGGTGCAGCGCCACACCGCCTCGCCCTCTTCGCGCACCGCGTGGCTGCCGCATCGCGGGCATTTGTGCGGGAAGTGGTACGGCTTCGCGCTGTCCGGCCGCTTCTCCATCACCACGCTGACGATCTGCGGAATCACGTCGCCGGCGCGCTGCACCACCACGGTGTCGCCTTCGCGGATGTCGACGCCATCGCGGATCGGCTCGCCATCATTGCCGATACCCTTGATGTAGTCCTCATTGTGCAGCGTCGCGTTCTGTACCACCACGCCGCCGACCGTTACCGGCTGCAGCCGCGCCACCGGCGTCATCGCGCCGGTGCGGCCGACCTGAATGTCGATCTTCTCGAGCACAGTCGTCGCTTGCTCGGCGGCGAACTTATGCGCAATCGCCCAGCGCGGGCTGCGCGACACGAAGCCGAGACGTTCCTGATAGTCGAGACGGTCGACTTTATAGACCACGCCGTCGATGTCATACGGCAGCGACGCGCGTTTCTCGCCGATCCGGCGATAGAACGCGAGCGCATCCTCGACGCTGTGACACAGCGTGATCTCGGGATTGACGACAAAGCCGGCGTGATCAAGCCATTGCAGCATCTTGTGCTGGGTCGGCTCCTCCATCGGATAGTCGCTCATCTCGCCCCACGCATAGGCGAAGAACTTCAGCGGTCGCGACGCGGTGACCGACACGTCCTTCTGCCGCAGCGAACCGGCCGCCGAGTTGCGCGGATTGGCGAATACGGTTTCGCCCATCTCCTCCTGACGCTTGTTCAGCGCAAGGAAGTCCTGCTTCAGCATATAGACTTCGCCGCGCAGCTCGCAGGCGGCGGGGATATGCTTGCCCTTCAGCGTGTTCGGCACGTCCTTGATGGTGCGGACGTTGGCGGTGACGTCCTCGCCGGTGAAGCCATCGCCGCGGGTGGCCGCGCGCACCAGCTCGCCGTTCTCGTAGCGCAGTGACAGCGACAGCCCGTCGATCTTCGGCTCGGCAACGATCGCAGGCATGTCGTCGAGCTTGAGAAAGCGCTGCACCCGCAAAGCGAACTCGGCGACTTCGTCATCGGCAAACGCGTTGCCGAGCGACAGCATCGGCACCGCATGCTGCACCTTGGCGAAGCCGCGGGCCGGCGCCGCGCCGACGCTCTGGGTCGGTGACGAGGCGCTGACCAGTTCGGGAAACTTCTGCTCGATTGCCTCCAGCCGCCGCCGCAACGCGTCGTAGTCAGCGTCCGAAATCTTCGGCGCGTCGTCCTGATAGTACGCCTTGTCATGCCCCTCGATCTCGAGGCGCAATCGCATCAGCTCCACCTTGGCTTTCGCTTTGGTGAGGGTGGCGATGTCGGGGGCGGGTTTGGTCTTCGCAGCCATTTTTCGCACTTGAGATTCCGGGTTCGCGAGCTCACGCTCGCGCCCCGGAATGACCGAGGTGATGAGGTTAGAAACTTTACCGCGAGTCATTCCGGGGCGCTTGCGACAGCAAGCGAACCCGGAATCTCGCCGCGCGCGAGGCGCCGGTGTCCTATTATGTCTATCTGCTCGCCAGCCGCAAAGACGGTGCCCTGTATGTCGGCGTCACCAACGACCTCGTCCGCCGGGCTTATGAGCATCGCACCAAATCCGTGCCGGGTTTCACGTCGAAATACAACATCGCCAAGCTGGTGTGGTTCGAAATCCACGACGACCCGATCTCCGCCATCACAAGGGAGAAGGAGATCAAGAAGTGGCGACGGGCGTGGAAAGTGGCGCTGATCGAGCGCGACAATCCGGGCTGGGACGATCTGTTCGAGACGATCGCGCGATAGGCTGAGGCAGGGTGCCCTGAACCTCGGGATTCCGGGTTCGCGCTGCGCGCGCCCCGGAATGACGGCGTTTTGAGAAACAGCCCCTCAGCGAGTCATTCCGGGGCGCGAGCGAAAGCTCGCGAACCCGGAATCTCTGCCACTGGGAGGAGACCCCCTACCCCGCCGCCTTGATCAGCCGGTCGGCCGCGGCCCTCGCCTCTGCGGTGATCTCGGCGCCGGCCAGCATGCGGGCGATTTCTTCGCGGCGGTGGTCTTGTTCCAGCGCGGCGACTCGGGTGGCGACGCGTTTGCCCTTGTCGAGGGCAGCCTTGGAAATCAGCAAATGCTGGTCGGCACGGGCGGCGACCTGCGGGGCGTGGGTAACGGCCATCACCTGGACCTTGGAGGCGAGCCGCCCCAGCCGGGCGCCGATCGCATCGGCGACGGCGCCGCCGACGCCGGTGTCGATCTCGTCGAACACCAGGGTCGGCGCCGAGCCCTTGTCGGACAGCACCACCTTCAGCGCCAGCAGGAAGCGCGACAGCTCGCCGCCCGACGCCACCTTCATCAGGGGGCCGGGGCGCGTGCCGGGATTGGTCTGCACCCAGAACTCGACGCGGTCGATGCCCTGCGGCCCCGGCGCGGCGTCATCGGCCTCGACCTGGGTCATGAACTTGGCGCGTTCGAGCTTGAGCGGCGCCAGCTCGGCACCCACCGCCTTGTTGAGCTTCTCCGCCGCTTTGGTCCGGGCCGCCGAGAGCTTTGCGGCTGCAGCGCTGTAGCGGGCGTCGGCTTCGGCGGCGTCCTTCTCCAGGACCACCAGCCGATCGGCGCCGGCATCGATCAGCGCGACGTCGGCGACGTATTGGGCGGCAAGCGCGGCAAGCGAATCCACCGGGGTCGAATACTTGCGGGCGGCGGCGCGCAGCGCGAACAGCCGCTCCTCGATCCGCTCCAGTTCCAACGGATCGAAATCAGCCGCGGCCAGCGCGGCGTTAAGATGCTGATCGGCCTCTTCCAGCGCATTGATCGCGGCGTCGATGGCTTTCACGGCCGGCTCGACCAGTTGCGGCGCGGAGCCGGCGCGACGCTCCAGCCGGCGCACCGCGGCAGCCAGCGAGGCGACCGGCGAATGCGGCCCGCCGACTGCCTCCTGCGCCTCGCGCAGGTCGGCGGCGATCTTCTCGCCTTGCATCATGGTGGCGCGGCGCTCGGCCAGCGTGGTCTCCTCGCCATCCTGCGGCGCGAGTTGCTTCAGCTCATCGGCGGCATGGCGCAGATAGTCGGCCTCGCGGGCGGCGCGCTCCATGCCGGCGCGGTGGGCGTCGAGCGCCGCCCGCGCTGTGCGGCGGCCCTCCCACAGCGTCTCCAGTGCGGCGACGTCCTTCTCGAGCCCGGCGAAGGCATCGAGCAGCCGGCGATGGGTGGCGGCGTCGACCAGCGCCCGCTCGTCATGCTGGCCGTGAATTTCGACCAGCGTGGCGCCGACCGCCTTGAGGGTCTGCACGCTCACCGACTGATCGTTGATGAAGGCGCGGGTGCGGCCGTCGGCAAGCTGGACCCGGCGCAGGATCAGTTCGCCGGATTCGTCGACCTCACGATCGTCGAGGCCGTTGGCCTTGAGGATCGCGAACGCCGGATGGGTCTTGGCGACATCGAAGCTGGCGGTGACCTGGCCGTGCTCGGCGCCGTGGCGGACCAGCGCGGCATCGCCGCGGCCGCCAAGCGCCAACGCAAAGGCGTCGAGCAGAATCGACTTGCCGGCACCGGTCTCGCCGGTCAGCACCGCGAGGCCACGGGAAAATTCGATGTCGAGCCGCTCGATCAACACGATATCGCGGATCGAAAGGCGCGAAAGCATGGGAGACGGTCCTATCCGAGACCGAGCTTTTTGAAGGACTTGCTGATCCAGGAGCCCTTGTTCTCGGTGGGTTCGAGTCCCCCCGACTTTACAAGATTGTAGGCGTCTTTGTACCAGCGGCTGTCAGGAAAGTTGTGGCCAAGCACGGCGGCGGCGGTCTGCGCTTCGCCGACGATGCCGATCGCCATATAGGCCTCGGTCAAACGCGCCAGCGCCTCTTCGACGTGGCGGGTAGTCTGATAGCGCGTCACCACGGTCTTGAACCGGTTGATCGCCGCGGCGTAGTCGCGCTTGCTCATGTAATAGCGGCCGATATCCATCTCCTTGCCGGCGAGCTGGTCGCGGGCGCCTTCCAGCTTCTGCTTGGCGCTGTTGGCATATTCGGAGGTCGGATATTTGCGGATCACCTCTTCGAGCGCGGCGATCGCCTTTTCGGTGCGGCCCTGGTCGCGCGAGATGTCCGGGATCTGGTCGTAATTCGACGCCGCGATCAGGTACTGCGCATAGGCAGCGTCAGAGCTGCCGGGGTGCAGCGTGACGTAGCGGGTGGCGGCGCCGATGCAGCTGTCGTAGTCGCCGGCCTGATAGTACGCGTAGGCGGACATCAGCAGCGACTTGCGCGCCCAATCCGAATACGGGTGCTGGCGGTCGACTTCTTCGAACTTCTTGGCGGCGCCCTTGGTGTCCTTGTCCTGATTCATCAGGTACAAGCCCTCGTTGTAGAGCTTGTCCGCCGGCTCATCGACCATCTTGTCGTCTTTGGCCAGGAACTTGTCCCACAACGCGCCGGTGCCGCAGCCGCCGAGCGGAAGCGACAGCGCCAGCAGGCTGAAGATCATCGGCAGCCCGCGCCGCAGGCGATCGCCCCTGCGAGAAGTCTCTCCGTTCCGCAGTCCGAGCGCGATCCGCTGTGCCGACATCAATTCCAACCCGACAAATGGAGAACGGTGCCCCGGCAATCGACCAGACCGCTGTGGCCTGAGCCATCGACCTGCGCCGGAAAGCGTGGAGTCAACCGCCGGCTGTTTAGCCGAAAAAGGTGACTTCACCAACCGGGTACGCAGCTAATTCGCCGGGAATAAGGCGGCCGGCCCAATCGGTTAACAGGCCGCAAGATGTGGAAAATCGCCTGACTCGCTGTTGCGGTCAGGACACGTCCGGACCGTAGGCCGGAGCCACCATGCCGCCGACCAGGCCGGTGACGGCTTCGGCGTGGCCGCGCACCGCACGACGCGCCGGCTCGGCTTCGATCACGCGCCAGGCGCTGCGATCGGCCAACAGAGTGGTCAGCACGGTGTGGTTGAGCTTGTGGCCGCCGCGCACCGAGCGATAGGCGCCGAGGATCGGCAGGCCGGCGAGCGCGAGGTCGCCGATCGCATCCAGCGCCTTGTGGCGCGCGCATTCGTCGGAGTAGCGCAGGCCTTCCGGATTGAGCAGACGGTCGTCGTCGAACACCACCGAGTTTTCGAACGAGGCGCCGAGCGCGTAACCCATCTTCCACAGCCGGGCGACGTCGTTCATGCGGCCGAAGGTGCGGGCGCGCGCGACTTCGCGGCGGAAGATCTCCGGCTCGACCGCGAGCGCATATTTCTGCTTGCCGATCTGCGGATTGGAAAAGTCGATTTCGACTTCGACGCGGAAGCCGGCGGCGTAGGGCCGGAATTCGCCGAAGGATTCGCCGATCGCGGCGGAGACAGGCTTCAGGATCTGAAGGTATTTGCGGGGAGTGGCCTGCTCGCGGAGGCCGGCCTGGTCGATGGCAGCGACGAACGGGGCGGCGCTGCCGTCCATGATCGGAACTTCGGGACCGTCGACTTCGATCGTGGCGTTGTCGATGCCCATGCCGCGCAGCGCGGAGAGAATGTGTTCGGCGGTGGAGACCAGCGGACCGTCGCTGTCGCCGAGGACGGTGGCCAGCTCGGTGGCGACCACCGACTTGGACGTCGCCTTGATCTCGCGATCGGCGCCATCAAGTCCGGTCCGGACAAAAAGAAAACCCGCATCGATATCTGCGGGTCCCAACGTCAGAGTCACAGGACGGCCCGAATGAACACCTACGCCCGTCACCGTGGCTTGCGAACGCAGCGTGGTTTGCCGGCTGAACTTCATAAGTAAAGTGTCCCACTGACGCAGTGCGGAGATCGTTCCGGTCCTGTCGGCCGAGCGACTCGCTCTAGGCGTCCCCAAGTCCGTATTGACCATAGCACTGCCCCAAATCGCGCCAACTCACGCTTTTTTACGGATTGTTACCCCAAACCCGCCGCATTACCGCCGCCTGCCGATCGAATTCGACATCAATCGTGATCGACGCGATTTCGTTTCAGTTCCGCCTAAAGTCGTAAAATGACGATTTTTCAGTGACTTAGATTTTGAAGGCCAGAATACCGGCTTGCCACAAAAAAGGGCCCCGGCGGATCGCCGAGGCCCTGAGCTTGGTCAGATTTCAGACATTGTTTCAGGTCGCCTGCCGCCGGAGAAAGGCGGGGATATCCAGATGGTCGTCGCCCTGTGGCGCGGGGGCCACAGGCGCCGGGCGGCCGTGCATGTCGAGTCCCTGCGGCGCCGGACGCTTGGCGTACTCGGACACCGGCTCCTTACCCATCTGATCGGCGACGCTGCGCTGCGGCCGGCGCTCCGGCAGCGGCGGCATCTGCGGACCGCCGTTGCGGGCGACCTGCGGCGCTTCGGCCGGCTCGTCGTCGCGGCGGCCGAGACCGTTGGCGAGGCGCTGCAGCAACGACAGCCGATTCTTCTGCGGATGATCCTCTTCGCCATCGCCGCGGGCCTGGCGGATTTCGTTCTGGGCCGGCACCGGCAGCTCGTCGAAGCGCGGCATCCGCGGCGGGCGCATCGCGGCGCGGTCGGCGGCCGGCGGCACGAAGGCTTCCGGCGCGAGCGGCTCTTCGGACACGGCGCGCGACTGTTCCGGATCCGGGAACAGCGACGGCTTCTGCGGGATCGGGCGGACGGTGACGTCGCCGTAGGACGCCTGCTGCACCGGGGCTTCCTGCGGCATCGGCTCGTTGCCGACGGCAGCCGCGATCGCGGCGAGCGCGGCGCGCTCGACATTGGCAGCCTGACGCGGAGACGAGTCGACGACAGCGGCGGCCGGAGCAGCGGCGGCCTGGGCGGCGCGCATCGCAGCAGCTTCGGCAATCCGCTGATTGTCGGCCCGCAGCTTGGCTGTCAGCTCAGCCAAGCGGCTATCGTTTCCCACCGCACTCGCGGCGGCGGCCGCCGCCGGGGTGCCGGCATTGCGCGACAGCTGCGCCTGCTCGATGCCGGTGGCGACCACCGACACGCGGATGATGCCGTCGAGGCTCTCGTCGAAGGTGGCGCCAACGATGATGTTGGCGTCCTGATCGACTTCCTCGCGGATGCGGGTGGCGGCTTCGTCGACTTCGAACAGCGTCAGGTCCTTGCCGCCGGTGATCGAGATCAAGAGGCCGCGGGCGCCCTTCATCGAGGAATCGTCGATCAGCGGATTGGCGATCGCGGCTTCGGCGGCGGTCAGCGCGCGCTTCTCGCCGGTGGCCTCGCCGGTGCCCATCATCGCCTTGCCCATCTCGCGCATCACGGCGCGGACGTCGGCGAAGTCGAGGTTGATCAGGCCTTCCTTGACCATCAGGTCGGTGATGCAGGCGACGCCCGAATACAGCACCTGGTCGGCCATCGCGAAGGCGTCGGCGAAGGTGGTCTTCTCGTTGGCCACCCGGAACAGGTTCTGATTCGGGATGATCAGCAGAGTGTCGACGACTTTATGCAGCTCGGTGATGCCGGTCTCGGCGGTGCGCATCCGGCGTGCGCCTTCGAAGTGGAACGGCTTGGTCACCACACCGACGGTCAGTATACCCATCTCGCGCGCGGCCTTGGCGATCACCGGCGCGGCGCCGGTGCCGGTGCCGCCGCCCATGCCGGCGGTGACGAAAACCATGTTCGCGCCCGAGAGGTGGTCGCGGATTTCGTCGATGACTTCCTGCGCGGCAGCCGAGCCGACGTCCGGCTGCGAGCCGGCGCCGAGACCCTGGGTGACCTGGGTGCCCATCTGGATCAGCCGCTGGGCCTTCGACATCGTCAACGCCTGCGCGTCGGTGTTGGCGACCACAAAGTCCACGCCATCCAGTCCGGCCGTGATCATGTTGTTGACCGCGTTGCCGCCGGCGCCACCGACGCCGAACACGGTGATCCGGGGCCGCAGCTCGCGAATATCCGGGACATTGAGATTGATGGTCATGGTTGCCTCTCGATTACGCGCGCGTTGGTTCGTGAAGTCCCCGGCAAATGGCCTGGGCAATCTGTGAAAGCGGAAGGGGGCGGAAAAGAGTCATCAGAAGCCCTCGCGCAGCCAGCGGCCGACTTTGCCGAAGTAACCGGCATGGGCGTCGGCCCGGATGTGGCGGGTGTGGCGAGGTTCGATGTGCTCGAGGTGAGCGAACTGCGGATAGACCAGAAGACCGGTCGGCACCGCGAACGAGCCGCTCTTGGCTTCGTTCGGCAGACGGCCGACGCCGAGCGGACGGCCTACACGGACCGAGCGGCCGAGAATCCGCGTGGCGAGCTCGGGCACGCCGGTGAGCTGCGACGCACCGCCGCTCAGCACCACACGCGCCCGGGGCTCTGCCGCAAACGGCGACTCCGCCAGCCGGTCCCTGACCATCTCAAAAATCTCCTCGGCCCGATGCCGGATGATGTTCGCGATCGTGGCGCGGGAGATCACTTGCGGGCTATCCCGCTCGTCCCCGGCGGCCGGGATCGACATCAACTCGCGCGCATCGGAACCGCCAGTTAGCACCGTGCCATATAACGTCTTGATTCGCTCGGCATCCGCAATGCACGCACCGAGTCCGCGGGCGAGATCCATCGTGATGTGATGCCCGCCGACCGCAAATCCGCTCGCATGGACGAAGCGACCGCCGGAATAGATCGCGATCGTCGTGGTACCAGCCCCCATTTCGATCAGCGCGGCGCCGAGATCGACCTCGTCGTCGGTCAGCATCGACAGCCCGGCGACATACGGGCTCGCCGCCATCGCTTCGACATTGAGGTGGCAGCGCTCGACCGCGAGCATCAGATTCTTGGCGACGGTGGCGTCGGTGGTGACGACGTTCATGTCGACGCCGAACTGGCGTGCCACCATGCCGCGCGGATCGCGGATGCCCTTGACGCCGTCGAGCGTGTAGCCGACCGGCAGCGCGTGCAGCACAGCACGACCGATGCCGGTGGCGTGGTGCATGCCGGTCGAGGTGACGCGGCTGATGTCTTCGGCGGTGACGGCACCGCCCTTGATGTCGGAGGTGGCTTCGATCAGCTGGCCCTGCAGCCGGCCGGCGGAGACCGACAGCAGCACCGACTCCACCCGCACCTTGGCCATGCGCTCGGCCAGCGCCACGGCGTGGCGGATCGCCTTCTCGCATTCGGCCATGTCGACAACCGCGCCCGCCTTGACGCCACGCGACTGGATCTGGCTGTAGCCGACGAGTTCGATCGAATGGGTGCGGCCGCGCAGCGCCTCTTGCGGCGGGCACGGCTTCAGCCGCGCGATCATGCAGGCGATCTTGCTGGTGCCGATATCGAGCGACGCCACCATCGCGGTGCGATGCGGCGCAATCGGCCGTGTCTTCGGCGTCTGGGTACGATCGAAGACGGTCACGCGTCACCAGCCTTCTTTTTGGACTTCTTGTCCTTGCTGAACAGCTCTTCGCGCGCCTTGAAGGCGGCGTCCGACAGCCGCACCGTCAGACGGTCCGGCAGCCGCATATCGATCGCGGTGATGTCGCGCGAGAACAGCTTGTCGTCCTGATCGAGCTGGCTGAGCATCGTCAGCGCGTTGCCGACGTCGTGCTCGGGCATGCGAATGACGAGACCGCTGGTGAGCCAGACGTTCCAGCGCCGTTCGCCGACCAGGGCGACGGCGCGGGTCTGCGACCACACCTGCGGATAGCGCTGCAACAGCGCGATGAAATCCTTGGCTCGTTCGCCGGCGCCCTTCCCGACCACCAGCGGCAGCGACAGGAAGCGGCGCGCCACATATGGCTCGAGCACGGCGCCGTCATCGGCAATCACCGACATATGGCCGTCGAGCTGCCAGCGCGCGAATGCCGTGCGCTCGACGATGTCGATCTGCAGTTCGCCCGGATAGAACTTCAGCACGGTGGCGTCGGCGATCCACGGGTTCGCCTTCAGCTTGTCGCGCACCGCGGCGGCATCGAGAAACAGCAGCGACGACCGGCCGGTAATGCCACCGATCGCCAGGATCTCGTCCTGGGTGAGCTGCTTGCGGCCGGCGATCGCGACTTGCTTGATGCGGAAGCCGGCGAGATTGGCGGCGCCGTTGCGGGTGTCGTCCAGCGCCTGAACGAACTCGTCGACATGACCACCCTTGACGATGCCCATGCCGGCGCTGCCGAGCAGGATCAGCGCGGTGAAAGCGACGCCGACGCGACGCGGCAGCCAGCGCTCCAGCACGGCGATCACACCGCGCGACGGCTCGGGACGCACCAAACGCTGCGGCCGCGCCTGCTTCTTGCGCGAACGGCGTTCGCGCAGCAGCGCAGCCACCGCGTGGGCGACCGCCTTCAGGTCAGACTGAAGCCTCGACAGTCTTGACGACCGGGCGAGGCGCCCTCCACCGTCCATTGCAAAAGCTCGTTACACGTTGCGCCCGCGCCTACTCCGGGCAATGGCGCAGGTGACGTCTCGGTGGTTCCGGACCCGCCCTGCGGGCCGGACCGTCTGCCTGAAATGCAAACCGAAACGGATAAAGAGCTCCGCCCGGCTTACGCCACGACAGCCGAGCGCCAGGATGCGCCGCCAGCGTTAACCTTCGGCCCTCCTGGTAAACAAATCGTAAAGCAGGCCTGCGCAGACCCGAATTTGTTGCGTCCGGAGAAGGATTTGCGGCGAAAACGCGACTTTCCGCCAAGGCCTCCAGATGGAACCGGGAGGGCGTCCGGTCAGCTCCGCACGGCGCGCTCGGCCAGCGCGATCTGCCCGTTAAGGAAGTCGACGAAGGGGATTCCCAGCGCGTTCAACGCCTTGGGATAGAGCGAGGCTTTGGTGAGTCCGGGCAGCGTGTTGGTCTCCAGGAAAATGGGGCCATCCTTGCCGACGATGAAGTCGGAGCGCGAGTAGCCCCGGCACGACATCACCCGGTGCGCCCGCACGGCGTAGTCCATAATGGCGGCTGCGATCTCGGGGGCGAACCGGCCGGGGCAGATCTCCTGGGTCGATTTGGCAAGATACTTCGCGGTGTAGTCGAAGCCGCCGTCGGCCGGCACGATCTCGATCGGCGGCAGCGCGCGCAGCGAGCCGTCTTCGGTTTCGAGCACGCCGCAGGTCGCCTCGACGCCGGCGACGAACGGCTCGATCAGATAATCCTCGGTCTTGGCGGCATGGCGCACCGCGACCAGGTCCTGCCTGGCGTTGACGAAGAACAGCCCATAGCTCGAGCCGTCGCAGGCCGGCTTGGCGATCAGCCGGCCGTAGGTTTCGAGCGCTGCCTCGGCATCGGCGAGCGCGATCCCGCTCACGGTACGGACACCGGCGATCGCCGCGAAATGCTTGGCGGCGACCTTGTCGAAAGCCAGATGCGAAGCTGCCGAGCCCGAGCCGGTGAACGGCACCCGCCGCAGTTCGCACATCGCCTGCAACTCGCCGTTCTCGGCGGCGCCGCCGTGCAGGCCCAGCACGAGCAGCCGCTGCTCGGCCGCGGCGCGATCGAGCGCGGTTTCGAGCGGGCCGACGTCCTCGCCGTCCGGCACGAAAGCCTCTTCGAACGGCCGGGCGTGCGCCAGCAACGCTTGCGCCGAAACGGCATGGACGCGGTCGTCGTCGTTCCAGAACCATAGATCGGCGTCCGGCAGCGCGCTGTGCAGCGCCTGCGCCGAGGCGACCGACACCAAGCGCTCTTTGCTGGTGCCGCCGAACAGAATGGTGTGTCGCATCGGTCGATCCGCCGCGCGGTCCCTGTTGAAGTCGAAGAAAAGCTGCTGCGTCCCGCGGACCCGGCGCGCGGCGTCATTTTGCCGATTTGGCCGATTCGGAGAAGCGGCGTTACGGCGGCGCGGCTGCGCGCCGCAGGGAGGCGAAGCCCCACAGCAGCAGCACCACCAGCGCCGGCGTGGTCAAACCGACCACCCGCAGCGGCTGCCACACCCCGCCTTCGGTCGCGATCATGCCGAGCCACATCACGCCCGACCAGGCGATCAACGCCGGCACCACACACACCCGCCCTCGCCGCCGCCAGACTTCGAACTGCACCAGCGCGATCAGCGGCGCCGCGAACGCCACGTAGTTGGGCTGCGACACCGACAGCATCACCGGCAGCGCCGCACTGAGCAGCGCGCCGCCGATCAGTAGCGACGTGCCGAGCGGCGGCTGCGGGCCTTTCAGGCGCCAGAACCGGTCATGGCCGAGCCACACCAGCGCGCCGATCACCACCGCATCGAACACGAGCTGGCCGATGGTGGCGAAGCGCGGCAGGGTGTCGGTCTCGGGCAGACCGCCGGCGGCGATCCGCGCCAGCATCGCGCCGATGCTGAGCATATCGTAGGACGTGAAGGTGATCTCGTCGGCGATCTTCGGATTGGGCACGCCGGTGAAGATGCCGCTGAGATGCTCGGTCCACATCGCACCATACAGCTTCACCACTTCGGCCGGGCCGAGGCACAGCGTCGGCACCACGAACAGAAACACCGCGCTGAAGCCGAGGGTGGCGAGCACGGCGCGGAAATCGCGGCGCAACACCGGGAAGATCAGCAGCGCCAGCGGAAACAGCTTGATGGTGAAGCCGAGCGCCAACGCAGAGGCCGCAAGGTAGATGCGGCCGCGCAAGTACAGCACCAGGAATGCCACCATGGTCAGCAGCACCACGGCGCTCGGCTGGCCGCGGCCGAGCCCGTCGCCGAAGAACGGCAGCAGCGCCACCACCGGCCCGAGCCGCAGCAGCCACCACGCGCTCCAACCGGTCTGATCGAGTGACGGCGGCAGCGCACGTTCCAGCCCACGCGCCCAAAGATCGACGGCCGCCAGCATCGCGGCGGCACTGAAGACGTACCAGGTCGCGACCGACAGCGGCAGCGGCAGCGCCCACTCCGGTTTGGGGAAGCCGTCGAGCGGATGGGCGAACGGTCCCATCAGCAGCGCGAAGGTCGGCGGATAGTGATAGGTCCAGCCGTGATGATCGGCGACTTCATACAGCGGATAGCCGGTCCACACCGCCCAGGCGGCGCGGAAGAACACCTGCACGTCGCCGAAGCCCTGCACCGCCGAGCGTTTCACCACGATCGGCAGATAGATGCACAGCGCCGCCGCGACCGTAGCGATCAGCACGATCTCGTACCAGCGAAGCTGTCGCAGGCGCGGCGCAAATTGCGAATACAAGGCAGGATGTCTCCTCAGCCGTCGCCGAGCACATGGCCGCAGCGGTCTGGCGGAACCGTGGCACTAGACCAGCATACGTGCAGGGCAGCCAAACCCCTCGCGCGCTGGCCGTGGACGATGGCGGCGAAAACCGCCAAAGTCGGACGCGTTTGCAGGGTGTTGCAGCGTGATTCCGGCGGTCCTGCGTCGGTGCCGTTTCGCGCCGTTGCGGAGAAACAAAGAGACACAGATGATCCGAGATTGGCTCGACCTTCCGCCGTTTGGAACCTTCGCGACGCTGGCGCTGCTGTACTATGGCGTGGCCGCCGTACTGATCGTGGTGGTGTTCGTCTCGCCGCTGCGCGGGCCGATCGCGCGATTGCAGGGCGTGGTAGCGCCGTTCTTCTCGTCGGTGGCGGTGCTGTTCGGATTGCTGACCGGCTTCCTCGGCTACGATGTCGCCGAACGAAATCGCCAGGCGTCGCGCGCGGTGCAGACCGAGGCCGGCGAACTGCAGAATGTCTATACGCTCAGCGTCGCCTCGGTGTCGGACATGCAAGCCATCCGCGTCGCGCTGAAGAACTATGTGGCGACGGTACTCAAGGACGAATGGCCGACCGTAAACGGCCTCGCCTCGCCGCGGACCAACCTCGCCTATGATCAGATGCTGACTGAAATCAGTTCGCCGGCGATCACCCGGGACTCCGGCGCGGCGGTGCACGTGGCGTTGCTCAGCTCCGCCGTGCGCGCCGGCACCGCACGCAATACCCGGATCAGCCTGTCGATCGACCGGACCAGTGACCTCAAATGGATCTCCGTTCTGCTCCTCGGCGTCATCACTCAGGCGGCAATCGCGCTGGTGCATCTCGACAAGCCGCGGCCCATGTCGGCGGCCCTGTCGGTGTTCGCCACCGGCGCGATCGTCGCACTCGGGCTGATCGCGCTGCAGGAGGATCCGTTCAGCGGCGTGTTCCAGGTGTCCTCGATTCCGCTCGAGCACGTGCTGTCGCTGCCGGATACGCCCCAACTACCTCCCAACGCGGTGCCGATTCCACACCCTCAAAAGCCATGAGGCAAGGCACGCCCAACGCCTTGCGCGTTTGCTGAGTTGATCGCGTGCGGCCGGCGGCTCAGCTCTGCTCGGGCGCGACGCCGATCCGCTTGATTTCCCACTGCAGCTCGACGCCGGACTGCGCCTTGACGCGAGAGCGCACGGTCTCGCCCAGCGTCTCGATATCGGCAGCAGTGGCCTCGCCGGTGTTGATCAGGAAATTGCAGTGCATCTCCGAGACCTGCGCGCCGCCGATTCTGAGGCCGCGGCAGCCGGCGGCATCGATCAGGCGCCACGCGCTCTGACCAGGCGGATTCTTGAAGGTCGAGCCGCCGGTCTTCTCGCGGATCGGCTGCGCCAGCTCGCGATGCGCCTGCACCTCGTTCATCTTGGCGCGGATGTGATCCGGCGTCGCCGGGGTGCCGCGCAGCCGCGCCGAGGTGAAGATCAGCGCAGGATCGGCGCCGCTGTGGCGATACGAGAACTGCATCGCGGCGTTGTCGAACAGTTTGCGCGTGCCGCTGCGATCATAGGCGGTGGCGTCGATCAGCACGTCCTTGGTCTCGCGGCCGTTGGCGCCTGCGTTCATCCGCAGCGCGCCGCCGATCGAGCCGGGAATGCCGTAGTAGAATTCCAGCCCGCCGAGCTGCGCCGCAGCCGCGGTTTCGGCCACGCGCTTGTCGAGCGCGGCGGCTCCGGCATGAACCACCTCACCCTCGACGCGATGCTCGCCGAAGCCGCGCGGCGACAGCCGGATCGCGACGCCCGGCAGCCCGCCGTCGCGCACGATCAGATTGGAGCCGAGCCCGAGGCACATCACCGGAATCTCGACCGGCAGCCGTGACAGGAAGTAACCGAGATCATCCTCGTCGGCCGGCGTGAACAGCACCTGCGCCGGCCCGCCGACGCGAAACCACGTCAACGGCGCCAGCGGCTCGTTGCCGAGCAACCGCCCGCGCAGCTCCGGCATCGCGGCTTTCAGGTCGGGCGTGAGATCGGGAAAACTCATACGTTTAAGGCCACAAACGTGGATGGCCGGGCCGAGCCCGGCCATGAAGAGGATTCAACGTCCGGCCAGAACAACATCAACCCAGCGCCTTCAATTCGCCGGGCAGTGCGTAGGCCCATTGGGTGATGTTGCCGGCCCCTAAGCAGACGACGTAGTCGCCGCTGTGGGCGAGGCCGGCGACGACGCCGGCGAGCGACGCGGAATCCTGCAGCGCGACGACGTCGCGGTGGCCATGGGCGCGCAGGCCGAGCACGAAGTGATCGCGGTCGACGCCTTCGATCGGCGCTTCGCCGGCCGGATAGACGTCGGCGACGATCACCGCATCCGCATCGTTGAAGCAGGTGCAGAACTCTTCGAACAGCGACTGCAGCCGGCTGAACCGATGCGGCTGCACCACGGCAATGACCTTGCCCGAGGTCGACTGCCGCGCCGCCTTCAGCACCGCGGCGATCTCGACCGGATGATGACCGTAATCGTCGATGATGGTGACGCCGTTCCACTCGCCGGTCTTGGTGAAGCGACGGCGCACGCCGCCGAAATTCGCCAGCGCCTTGCGGATGGTGTCGTCGGACAGGCCGAGCTCGTGCGCCACGGCGATCGCAGCGGTGGCGTTGAGCGCGTTATGACGACCCGGCATCGGCAGCTTGAGATCGGCGATCTCGTGCGCGGTGCCGGCCTTGCGATCGCGGAACGCGACTTTGAAGGTCGAGCCGCCGCCGCTGGCTGCAAGATCGAGCAGCCGCGCATCGGCCTGCGGGTTCTCGCCGTACGTAATAATGCGGCGGTCTTCGATCTTGCCGACCAGCGTCTGCACCACCGGATGATCGATGCACATCACTGCGAAGCCGTAGAACGGCACGTTCTCGACAAAGTTGCGGAACGCGTCCTGCACCGCGTCGAAGGTCTTGAAGTGATCGAGATGTTCGGGATCGACGTTGGTTACGATCGCGACATCCGCAGGGAGCTTGAGGAAGGTGCCGTCGCTCTCGTCGGCTTCGACCACCATCCAGTCGCCACCGCCGAGCCGCGCATTGGTGCCGTAGGCGTTGATGATGCCGCCGTTGATCACGGTCGGATCGAGATCGCCGGCGTCGAGCAATGCCGCCACCATCGAGGTGGTGGTGGTCTTGCCGTGGGTGCCGGCGATCGCGACGCAGCTCTTCAGCCGCATCAGCTCCGCCAGCATCTCCGCGCGGCGCACCACTGGAATGCGCTGCGCGCGCGCAGCGAGCAGTTCGGGGTTGTCGCGCTTGATCGCGGTCGACACCACCAGCACGTCGGCGCCCTTGATGTTGTCGGCCTGGTGACCGACGTGAATCTGGATGCCCTTTTCGCGCAGCCGGTTGACGTTGGCGCTTTCCGAGGCGTCGGAGCCTTGCACGGTGTAGCCGAGATTGCACAGCACCTCGGCGATGCCGCTCATGCCGATACCGCCGATCCCGACGAAGTGGATGGGTCCGATATGGCGCGGCAATCTCATGGGGAGGGTCTCTATCGTTGCTGGTCGTGCCCGGATGGTCACGGGCATTTCCGATTCAGGGTCACTTCATGCAAGACGGGGATGGCCGGGACAAGTCCGGCAAATGCGCCGTTGCGAGGTTTTCGTCCGCCCGGCCTTAGACCTTCGCGACCCGTCCGACGACGTCGGCGAGGCGTTCGGCGGCGTCCAGACGGCCAATTTGGCGCGCCGCGGCGGCCATTTGGGGCAATTTGGCCGGATCGGCGGCCAGCGCGGTGATCTCGGCCGCCAGCCGGTCCGGGGTAAAATCCGGTTGAACGATGCGCAGCGCGCCGCCGGCCGCGGTCAGCACGCCGGCATTGGCGAACTGGTCCTGGTCGAGTGCACCCGGCAGAGGCACCAGGATGCCGGGCCGGCCGATCGCCGCGAGTTCAGCCACCGTCCCCGCACCGGAGCGCGACACCACGAGCTGGCTCGACGCCAGCCGCTGCGGCAGATCGGTGAAAAACGGTGCCAGCTCGCAGTTCAGCTGCAGACGGTCATACACCGCACGGACGCGGCTCATGTCCTCGTCGCGGACCTGCTGGGTCAGCACCAGCCGGCCAAGCAGCGCCGGATCCAGTTTCTCCAGCGCCGGCGGCACGATGTCGGCCATCACCCGCGCGCCCTGGCTGCCGCCGAACACCAGCACCCGCAGCGGACCGCCGGCGACCGGCGGGTCGTAAGCGACAGTCGCGGCGTCGGCGACGGCTGGACGGATCGGATTACCGGTATTGGTGATCTTCGCGGCGAGCGCCGGCCAAGCGGTCTCGTGGCCGGGAAAGCCGGTGGCGATAGCGTCGACCCGCGGCGCCAGGAAGCGGTTGGCGCGGCCCATCACCGCGTTCTGCTCGTGGATCAGCGTCGGCACTCGGCGCCAGGTCGCGGCGAGCAGCGGCGGCAGCGTCGGATAGCCGCCGAACCCGACCACCGCAGCCGGCTTCAGGCGCCCGATCAGATTGAAGGCGAGCAGCGCGCCGGAGCCGAGCTTCAGCGCGGTCTTCGCCAGCGCCCACGGCGTCCGCCCCCGCACCGTCTCGCTCGGCACCACGTCGGTCATCTCGGCGGTGAACAGCCCACTGTAGCGGGTGGCGCGATGGTCGGTGACCAGGCGGACGCGGTAGCCGCGCTGAATCAGCACCACGCCGAGCGCTTCGGCCGGAAACAGGTGGCCGCCGGTGCCGCCGGCGGCGAGCAGGATCAGGGGAGCGTCGGTCATGGCCTCACGCGTAGCTTCCCGCCGCCTCGATCGCATTGACTTCGGTCTTGGGCCGCTGCCGCGTCAGCGCCAGCATCATGCCGACGCCGTAGGCCAGCGACACCATCGACGAGCCGCCATAGGAGATGAACGGCAGCGTCATGCCCTTGGCGGGGATCAGTTGCAGATTCACCGCCATGTTGATCGCCGCCTGCACGCCGAACAGGATCGCCAGCCCCGATGCGGCGAAGCGCGAGAACAGATCCTCGCTGCGATAGGCGCGCGACAGCGTGCGCAGCACGATGAAGGCGAACAGCGCGAGCAGCGCCAGGCACAGCACGATGCCGAACTCTTCGGCCGCCACCGCATAGACGAAGTCGGTGTGGCTGTCCGGCAGGCTGCGCTTGGCGATGCCTTCGCCGGGGCCGAGGCCGAGCCAGCCGCCGTTGCTGAACGCCTCGCTGGCCATATCGACCTGGAAGGTGTCGCCGGAGGCCGGATTCATGAACCGCTTGATACGGCCGGCCACGTGCGGAACGAACAGATAGGCGGTGAACAGTCCGCCCGCGGCGGCGCCGGCGAGGCCGAATACCCAGACGATCCGCATGCCGGCAATGAAGAACAGTGCGCCCCACACCATCAGCACCAGCATGGTCTGGCCGAAATCCGGCTCCATCACCAACAGCGACACCAGCGACAGCAGCAGCATCATGGCCATCGAGGTGGCCGGCATCTCCGGCCGCCGCGCCGCTTCGGAGAACAGCCAAGCGGCCAGGATCACGAACGACGGCTTGGCGATTTCGGAGGCCTGGATGTTGATGCCGACCAGCGTGATCCAGCGCCGCGCGCCCTTCACTTCCGGCCCGAACAGCAGCGTCGCCACGATCAGCCCGATCGCCAGCACGAACACGATCAGCGCCGAGCGCCGGATCTGTCGCGGCGACAGGAACGACACCCCGATCAGCACGATCAGCGACGGCGCCAGGAACAGGACGTGACGGTTGAAGAAGTGGAACGGATCGAGCCCGATCCGGGTCGCGACCGGCGGCGACGCCGCCAGCGACAGGATCACGCCCGCCAGCATCAGCGCGATCAGCGCCACCAGCAGCACGCGGTCGACGGTCCACCACCATTCGCTGAACGGGGTGCGTTGGTCACGGGAGATCATCGGCGATCCTGGGCAAAGAGGTCGCCCATTGGTGCGCCCACGTGGTTGCCAGGGGGTTAATGCGAAGGCGCGGAATCGAGGATGTGAACAGGAGGCTTGCCGCTCAGCAATCCGTCATCCCCGCGAAGGCGGGGATCCAGTATCCCAGAGCCTATCTCTTCAATCAAAACGCTCTGGAATACTGGGTCGCCCGCCTGCGCGGGCGATGACATCAGGGGATGGGGTGCACACCCTCCAACGCCGTCACCAGTTCGCGGAACCTGGTGCCGCGGAGTTCGAAATTGCGGAACTGGTCGAACGAGGCGCAGGCCGGCGACAGCAGCACCACCGGCTCAGCCAATGCCGACGCCGCGGCATCGCGCGCCGCGGCGGGCACCGCGACTTCCAGCGTTTCGCTGATCTCGTACGGCACACGGCCTTCCAGGGTGGCGGCGAATTCCTGAGCGGCCTGGCCGATCAGATAGGCCTTGCGGATGCGCGGGAAATACTCGGCCAGGCTCTCGATGCCGCCGGTCTTCGGCTTGCCGCCGGCGATCCAGAAGATCTCACCGAACGACGACAACGCCTTCGCAGCCGCATCCGCGTTGGTAGCCTTGGAGTCGTTGACGAACAGCGTCGTCCCCTTCTCGCTGACTTGGCGGCCGACCTGCTCCATCCGGTGTGCGAGGCCCGGGAAGCTGCGCAGACCCTGCTGCAGCACCTGCGGCGAGACGCCGAGCGCCAGCACCGCAGCCGCAGCCGCAGCCGCGTTCTGTGCGTTGTGCAGCCCGCGCAGCGAGCCGATACCGCCGAGCTTGGCGACTTCCGTGGATGTGCCGCCGTCGACGCGGCGAATGGTTTCAAGATCGGCGGTGATGCCGGAGGTCACCGGCCCCAGCACCGACATCCGCACCACGCGCTTGCCGGTGCGTTCGATCCGGTCGGCGGCGGCGCGGCCGAACTCATCGTCGACGCCGATGATCGAGGTGCCGCCGTCCTGCACACCGGCAACCAGCCGCTCTTTCACCGCTGCGTAGTGCTCGATGGTGCCGTGGCGATCGATGTGATCCTCGGTGACGTTGAGCAGAATGCCGACGGTCGGATCGAGCGATGGCGTCAGGTCGATCTGATACGACGACATCTCGATCACGTGGACGCGGCCGTCCTTCGGCGGTTCGAGCGACAGGATCGCGGTGCCGATGTTGCCGCCGAGCTGGGTGTCCCAGCCGGCCTCGCGCAGCAGATGCGCGATCAGCGCCGTGGTGGTCGACTTGCCGTTGGTACCGGTGATGGCGACGAACGGAGCGTGCGGCGCATGCGCCTTGCGCTCGCGGCAGAACAGTTCGACGTCGCCGATCACTTCGACGCCCGCCTCCTGCGCCTTCAACACCGTCCAATGCGGCGCCGGATGCGTCAGCGGCACGCCGGGCGTCAGCACCAGCGCGGCGAAATTGGTCCAGGGCAGATTGCGCAGATCCGCGGTGATAAAGCCGGCCTGCGCCGCCTCGACCATGCGGTCGAGATTGTCGTCGCACGCGATCACTTCGGCGCCGCCAGCCTTCAGCGCATGGCAACTCGCCAGCCCCGACCCGCCGAGCCCGAACACCGCGACCGACTGACCGGCGAAAGAGGTGACGGGGATCATGCCGGACTCCAGATGGGCGCGCGCGCCTTACCAACTGCACAGCCGTCATCCCCGCGAAGGCGGGGATCCATACTCCCTGCGCTCTCGGTCAGAGTATGGAGCCGAATACGTCCATCCCAACCACAGGGGTTATGGGTCCCCGCCTTCGCGGGGACGACTCGTGGAGGGGTGCGCATCATTTCACTCACCGCAGCTTCAGCGTCGACAGGCCGGCGAGCGCCAGCATTACGGCGATGATCCAGAACCGGATCACGATCTGCGGCTCGGTCCAGCCCTTCTGTTCAAAGTGGTGGTGGATCGGTGCCATCTTGAACACGCGCTTGCCGGTGAGCTTGAACGAAGCGACCTGCACGATCACCGACACCGCTTCGAGCACGAACAGGCCGCCGATCACCGCCAGCACGATCTCGTGCTTCACCGCGACCGCGATCGAGCCGAGCATGCCGCCGAGCGCCAGCGAGCCGGTGTCGCCCATGAAGATCGAGGCCGGCGGCGCGTTGAACCACAGAAAGCCGAGGCCGGCGCCGAGCAGCGCTCCGCACAACACCGCAAGCTCGCCGGTGCCGGCGACGTAGTTGATCTGCAGATATTCGGCGAACACCGCGTTGCCGGCGAGATACGAGATCAGGCCGAAGCTCGCCGCGGCAATCATCACCGGCACGATCGCGAGGCCGTCGAGGCCGTCGGTCAGATTCACCGCGTTGCCGGCGCCGACCACCACGAAGGCGCCGAACACGATGAACGCCCAGCCGAGGTTGAGCATCACTTCCTTGAAGAACGGAATCACCAGCGAGCTCGACAGCGGTGCGCGGCCGAGCCACACCAGCGCGAAGCACGCCGCGCCCGCGATGGTGAATTCGATCAGCAGACGGGTGCGGCCGGAGATGCCGGCGTGGGTCTGCTTGGTGACCTTCATGTAGTCATCGTAGAAGCCAACGAAGCCAAAGCCGAGCGTCACCGCCAGCACGATCCAGACGTAGGGATTGAGCGGATTGGCCCACAGCACGGTGCCGACCGTCAGTCCCGACAGGATCATCAGGCCGCCCATCGTCGGCGTGCCCTTCTTGGTCATCAGGTGGGATTGCGGGCCGTCGGTGCGGATCGGCTGCCCCTTGCCCTGGCGCAGCCGCAGATTGTCGATGATCCACGGGCCGAACATGAACACGAACAGCGCCCCGGTCACCATCGCGCCGCCGGTGCGGAAAGTGATGTAGCGGAAGACGTTGAACGCCGGAAACGAGCTGGAGAGGTCGATCAGCCAATAGAGCATTCAAGCCGCCTTACACCGCAGCGTCGTCGCGTGCGGTCGTGCCGGGGAAGCGCTTCTCGAGCGCGGTGACAATGGTTTTCATGCGCGAACCGAGCGACCCCTTCACCATCACGACGTCGCCGGCTCGGATTGCGGCGACGACTTGGGATTCGAGCGCGGCCGCGTCGCCTGCATAGCCCCCTCGTTTGCCGGAGGAAAGGGCGTCCCACAAATTGCGCATCAACGGGCCGCAGCAGAACACCAGGTCGATGCCATTGGCCCGCACCGCCTCTTCGAGGCCCCGGTGCAGCTCCGGGCCGCGCGGGCCGAGTTCGAGCATGTCGCCCAGCACGGCGATCCGACGTCCCTGCCCGCTGACCTCGGCGCGGCCGAGCACACCGAGCGCCGCGGCCATCGAGGCCGGATTGGCGTTGTAGCTCTCGTCGATCAGCGTCGCCTCGCCGGAGCCGACCCGCAGCGGCTTGCGGACGCCGCGGCCGGCGGCAGGCGCGACCTGTGACAGCGCCAGCGCGGCGAGCGCGAGGTCGGCGCCGGCCAGCTCCGCGGCAGCCAGCACCGCCAGCGAATTCAGCGCCATGTGCCGGCCCGGCATGCCGAGCTTGTAGGTGACGTCGTGGCCGAGAATGCTGGCATGCACAGCCGAGCAGTCGGCATGCAACGCGACGTCGAGCAGCCGCGCGTCGGCGGCCGGATCGGCGCCGAAGGTGACGATGCGGCCGACATTGGCGCGCAGCGCATTGCTGCACAGCCGGTCGAACATCGGCGTATCGCGATTCAAGACCGCAATGCCGCCCGGCTCGAGGCCAGTGAAGATCTCCGACTTGGCATCGGCGATGCCTTCGATGCCGGAGAAGAATTCGAGATGCACCGCTTCGACCGTGGTGATGATCGCGATGTGCGGCCGCACCATCTTCACCAGCGGCTCGATCTCGCCGGCGTGGTTCATGCCGATCTCGAACACCGCAAACCGCGTGTCCGCCGGGCAGCGCGCCAGCGACAGCGGCACGCCCCAGTGATTGTTGAACGACGCCACCGAGGCGTGGGTCGCGCCCTGGGCGCCGAGCACGCCGCGCAGGCCTTCCTTGGTCGAGGTCTTGCCGACCGAGCCGGTCACCGCGATGACTTTGGCGGACAGCCGCGAGCGCGCCGCGACGCCGAGCCGGCGCAGACCTTCAAGTACATCTTCAACGACGAGAAGTGGCGCGTCGGCCGCGAACTTGTCGCGCTGCGCCTTCTCCACCACCGCCAGCGCCGCGCCGGCGTTCAGCGCCGCGGCGACGAAGTCGTGGCCGTCATGAACATCGCCCTTGATGGCGAAGTAAGCGTCGCCCGGCGCCAGCGTGCGGCTGTCGATCGAAATCCCGAACACGTCGCGCGGCAGCGTGCCGCTGCGCGTCGCGGCCATCGCCTCCGCCATCGCGTCGGAGGTCCAAAGCGGTTGTTTGCTCATGCGGCGCTCGCTGATAGCGCCGCTTTCGCGGCGTCGTGGTCGCTGAAATGCAGCACGCGGTCGCCCACGATCTGCCCGGTCTCATGGCCCTTGCCGGCGATCAGCAGCGCATCGCCCGACTGCAATTCGCTGATCGCGATGCGGATCGCCTCGGCGCGGTCGCCGATCTCGCGTGCGCCTGGCGCGGCCGCGAGGATGGCGGCGCGGATCGTGGCCGGATCTTCGCTGCGCGGGTTGTCGTCGGTGACGATCACGACATCGGCATTCTCGGCCGCGATCGCGCCCATCAGCGGCCGCTTGCCGGAATCGCGATCGCCGCCGGCGCCGAACACCACCACCAGCTTGCGTTTCGCGTAAGGGCGCAGCGCCTGCAGCGTCTTGGCGAGTGCGTCGGGTTTGTGCGCGTAGTCGACGAACACCGGCGCGCCGTTGTGGGCGCCGACCAGATCGAGCCGGCCCGGCGCGCCTTCAAGATGTTCGAGCGCGGCGAAGCTCGCCGCCGCATCGCCGCCGGTGCCGATCACCAGACCGGCCGCGACCAGCGCGTTCTCGATCTGGAATTCTCCGACCAGCGGCAGCTTGATGCTATAGCGCCGCCCCTCATGTTCGACATCAAGCGTCTGCGCAAAGCCTTCGACCGCGGCATTGATCAGCTTGATGCCGGCGCCGGGATCGCCATTGCGGCCGATCGTGATCAGCCGCAGGCCGCGCGCACGCGCGGCTTCGATCACTTCGGCCGAACAATCGTGATCGGCGGAGATCACCGCGGCGCCGCCATCCTGCACCAGATTTCGGAACAGCCGCAGCTTGGCGTTGAGATAGTGCGCAACGGTGGGGTGATAGTCCATGTGGTCGCGCGACAGGTTGGTGAATCCGCCCGCGGCGACGCGAACGCCGTCGAGCCGAAACTGATCGAGCCCGTGCGACGAGGCTTCCAGCGCCAGATGGGTGATGCCTTCGCGCGCGATCTCGTCGAGCGAGCGATGCAACGCGATTGGGTCGGGCGTCGTCAGCGAGCCGTACACGCTGCGCGTCGGGGTGACGAGACCGATGGTGCCGATGCTGGCGGAGGCATGGCCGAGCCGCTGCCAGATCTGCCGGGTGAACGCCGCGACCGAGGTCTTGCCGCTGGTGCCGGTGACCGCCGCGATCACCTCCGGCTGGTGCGGGTAGAACCGCGCCGCGGCCTGCGCCAGCGCCAAGCGGGGATTGGACAGTTGCACGAACGGCACCGCGAGGTCGCCGTCCGGCCGATGTTCGCCGGCCACCGCCACCGCGCCGGCGGCGACCGCCGCCGCGACGAACCGCGCCCCGTCGGTCTTGGCCCCGGCGAGCGCGAAGAACAGGTCGCCCGGCTTCACCGCGCGGCTGTCGACGGCAAGCCCGCCGATGGCGAGATCGGCCGCCGGCGCGGCGATGTCGGCCTCAGCGCTGAAGAGGTCGCGAAGCTTCATGGTCCTGGGGCGTCCGATTCGAGACAGATGTTCTCACGCCTGCGAGGCTTTTAACGCAAGCAGCGCGCGGCGCAAAACGGCGGGGATGGCGCCGTCGCGGCAGGCCGCGCGGCTACTGGCCGGCCCTCGATGACGCAAGAATAAGGCGGTCGGGCGGCGGCAGATCGAACCGCGGCTCGATTCCGAGCAGCGGGGCGATTCGCTCGATCACCTTGCCGCCGGTCGGCACGGCGTTCCAGCCGGAGGTGATGAAGCCGTGAGTCTCCGGCAGCGCCTTCGGCTCGTCCAGCATCACCAGCACCTGATATTGCGGATTGTCCGCCGGCAGGATCGCGGTAAACGAGTTCAGCACCTGCTTCTTGGCGTAACGGCCGTTGACCACCTTCTCCGAAGTGCCGGTCTTGCCGCCGATGTAATAACCCTTGGCGATCTGGTCGGCGGTCTTGGCAGTGCCGACTTCGGCGTTGAGCCGCATCAGGTAGCGGATCTTGTCGCTGGTCTCGGTCTTGATCACCCGTTTGCCGACCTTCTTGGCATCCTCTTCGGTGCGCTTCAGGAAGGTCGGCGGGATCAGATAGCCGCCATTGACCATGGCGTTGATGCCCATCACCGCCTGCAGCGGCGCCACCGCGACGCCATGGCCGAACGAGATGGTGATGGTGTTGAGTTCGCTCCAGCGCTTCGGCACGATCGGCGACGCGCTTTCCGGCAGCTCGGTGCGCAGACGGTCGAGCTGGCCGACCTTCTTCAAGAACGCCTTGTGGGCCTCGACGCCCATCGACAGCGCCACGCGCGCCGCGCCGACGTTCGACGAATAGGTGAACACTTCGGCCAGCGAGATGGCGCGGCCCATATTGTGCGAGTCGTGGATCTTGAACTTGCCGTAGTGCAGCGGCCCGCGCGCATCGTACATCGAATGCAGCGTCGCCTTGCCGGCATCGAGCGCCATCGCCAGCGTCAGCGTCTTGAAGGTCGAGCCCATCTCGTACACGCCGGTGGTGAGCCGGTTGATGCGGTCGGGATCGTTGGCCTCGCGCGGGTTGTTCGGATCGAAGTCCGGCAGCGACACCATCGCGACGATCTCGCCGGTCTTGACGTTGGAGACCAGACCCGACGCCGCCTTGGCGCTGTACTTCTCCTTGGCCTTGATCAGCTCGTCGCGCAGCGCGTGCGTGACCCGGACGTCGAGCGCCAGCTCGATCGGGCGCTGCATCCGGTCGGAGGCGAAGCCGGCGCGGTGCAGGTCGGCAAGGCCGTTATTGTCGAGCCATTTCTCGATACCGGCGATGCCCTGGTTGTCGATGTTGACCAAACCGATCAGATGCGAGACCTCGGCGGCGTTCGGATAGACGCGCTTGTTCTCACGCAGGAAGCCGATGCCCGGAATACCGAGCTTCTTGATCTCGGCCTGCTGGCGCGGCGTGATTTCACGCTTCAGCCAGACGAAGCCCTTCTTCGACGCCAGGCGCTCGCGCACCTCCTGGGTCTCGAGGTCGGGCAGCGTCGCGGTGAGCAGTTCGACCGCTTCGTCCTGATCGATCAGCCGGCGCGGTTCGCCGAACAGCGACGGCGTCTTGACGTCGGTGGCCAGCACCTGACCGTTGCGATCGACGATGTCCGGCCGCGCGGTGGCGACCGCGTCCTGCGAGCCGGTGCGGCGAGCGCCGTGGCCGTCGCCGAACACCGCAATCATCGAAAGCTTGAACGCGATGATGCCGTACACCGCCGCAAACGCGATCATCGCCAGGCCGACACGGGCACGCGCCTTGCCGTCGCGATCGACGTCCTTGCCATAGATCAGGCTGCGGATCAGCCGTTGGCGCCATTTAACGTGGTGGCCGACGAGCGGCAGCGAAGGATCGGTCACTGGGCAGGCTCCGGAGCCGGCAGCGAGCCGGTGACGATGTCGGGATCGATCTTTTCGATCATCGATGCGATCGGATCGGGAGCGCTCGGATCGACGACGGCCGGCGGCCGCTCGGGCAGGTTCTTCAGCGAGTCGAACTGCCGCGCGCCGACCGGCTTGAGCTTGAGATGGCGGGTGGCGAGCCCCTGCAGCCGGCCCGGCGAGTCGAGTTGGGCCCATTCGGCGCGGAGCCGCGCGATCGCCTCGCGCTCCTTGCGGAGCTCGGCCTGGATCTGCAGCACCTTCTCGGTGCGCACCGTCGACTCCATCTTGATCCGGTACACATAGGCCGCTGCGAACACCAGCATGCCGATCACCAGCACGTGCACGAGCCGCATCATCGCCCGGCCCTCATCACGCTGGCGAGCGTCGGCCATCCCGGCAGATCGCCGGCGGCATGCGCGGGGGCTTCGGTGCGTTCGGCGCCGCGCAGCTTGGCGGAGCGCGCGCGCGGATTGGCGGCGACCTCGGCATCGCCGGCGACGATCGGCCGCTTGCTGAGCAGCGTGAAGCTCGGCGCTGCCTGTGCGACTTCCGGCAGATGGCGCGAGCCGCCGCCAGTCTTGCTGCGCTCGGTCAGGAAGGTCTTGACGATGCGGTCTTCGAGCGAATGGAACGACACCACCGCGAGCCGACCGCCCGGCTTCAGCACGCGCTCGGCAGCGTCGAGCGCCTGGTGCAGCTCGTCGAGCTCTTCGTTGACGAAGATCCGCAGCCCCTGGAACGTTCGGGTCGCCGGATGGATCTCACCCGGCTTGGCACGCACCACCTTGGCGACGATGTCGGCGAGCGCCTTGGTCGTCGTGATCGGCGTTTCGCTCCGCGCCGCCACGATGGCGCGGGCGACGTGGCGCGAATACCGCTCCTCGCCGAAGATGTAGATGATGTTGGCGAGATCGGTTTCGGACGCGCGGGCGACGACATCGGCCGCGCTCGGCCCGTCGCGCCCCATCCGCATGTCGAGCGGCCCGTCGAACCGGAACGAGAAGCCGCGCTCGGCCTGGTCGAGCTGCATCGACGACACGCCGATATCCATCACCACGCCGTCGACGGTCGCGGCACCCTGCGCGGCGCAGACGTCGGCCAGATTGGAGAACCGGTCCTGCACCAGCGTCAGCCGGCCGCCGGACTCGGCAACCAGATCGGCACCGCCGGCGATCGCGGTCGGATCGCGGTCGATCGCAATCACGCGGCTGCCGGCGGTCTCGAGGATCAGCCGTGTGTAACCGCCGGCCCCGAACGTGCCGTCGACATAGATGCCGCCGTCGCGCGGTGCGAGCAGGCCGACCGCTTCAGGGCCGAGCACCGGAATATGGCGCGCGTCGGACGGCTTCATGCGATCGCCCCGGCCGCGGCAAAGCCCCGTCGGTCCCGCGTGGCGCGGAAACCGGTCCGGCCGATCGTCGGCTTGCTGCAGGGCAATCGGCCCATCGTGCCTCGCCTCGTCCCATTCCGCCGGCGGAGCGCCACGCCAGCCGACCAAGGCGACCGACGAACCCGGCTCTCCGCGTGGAATCTGATGGATTGCCATCGGCTTATGGGGCGTCACAGGAAATATTGCCGGCAATTTGACACCGGCTGTTCACCACTCAGTAACGGCGCTTACGCTTAAGAAACCGTTGACGGCTGTCCGTCATCCCGCGCCGAGGAACGCGGCGTCGCTCGCAGGCATTTTCGCTGCGCTGCAGGACGGCGAACCCGCGCTCGTCCACAGAAAATGGCAAAATCGTGAAGACAGCGCGTTGCAGGAGACCCGAGGGACTCAGATAGTGAATCGGATGTTGCAGTCGGCGTCGGTCAGCTTCGCCGTGGTCCTGCCAGTATTGAGTTATCCGATGTTGTCAGGTTCGTTAGCGTCCGCTGGTCTGGAGTCGAAACGTCGACGCGGCCTCCCTTTGCCCAAGGGCATGCTGTCTATGCAGACCTTCACGCCCGACTCGTCGATGGTGTCCGACGTGCTGCCCTCGCCGAACTATGGCGAGCGCAATAAAGCGCGCCGTCCGGACATGATCGTCCTGCACTACACCGGCATGCCCGATGTCGAAGGCGCGCTGACCCGACTGTGCAAGGCAGGCACCGAAGTCTCGGCGCATTACGTCGTGCTCGAAGACGGCCGGATCCTGCAATGCGTGCCGGAATCCAAGCGCGCCTGGCACGCCGGCGTCGCCTCCTGGGCCGGCGAGGAAGACATCAACTCCTGCTCGATCGGCATCGAGATCATCAATCGCGGCCACGATTGGGGCTATCCGGATTATCCGCTGCGCCAGATCGCGGCGGTGATCGCGCTGTGCCGCGGCATCATCCTGCGCCGCGATGTGCCGCCGCACCGCGTCGTCGGCCACTCCGACGTGGCGCCGGCGCGCAAGAAAGACCCGGGCGAGAAATTCCCGTGGCGATCGCTCGCCGCCTCCGGCGTCGGCCTGTGGGTCGAGCCGGCGCGGATCGTGCCGGGGCCGGCGCTGAAGCAAGGCACCGAGGGCGAGGAAGTGCGGCTGATGCAGCAGGCGCTGGCCGACTACGGCTACCGCGTCCCGGTCAACGGCAGCTACGACCACGCCACCACCGACGTCGTCACCGCGTTCCAGCGTCACTTCCGCCCCGAGAAGGTCGACGGCATCGCCGATGCCTCGACGCTGGCGACGCTGCATGCGCTGCTCGACCGGCTGCCGGTCGACGCCCGCGCCGTCGCCGCACTCGGCTGAGCGCTTCTTCCACACCACTTGCGGCTTGACGATCGCGGCCCGAGCCCGCATGGCTTGCCGCGTCAGTCGGCCGGACGGTCGCTCCGGCAAGTGCCGAAAGGCCGCCGGGGAGGAAAGTCCGGGCTCCATCGACATACGGTGCCGGATAACGTCCGGCGGGGGCGACCCCAGGGAAAGTGCCACAGAGAACGAACCGCCCGCCTACGCCCCTTCGGGGCTTCGGCGCGACAAGCTCTCGAGCCTGCCGCGCCATAGCAGCGCAAGCTGCGACGGCGGGTAAGGGTGAAAAGGTGCGGTAAGAGCGCACCGCGTCGCCGGCAACGGGGACGGCATGGTAAACCCCACCGGGAGCAAAACCGAATAGGGACGGCATCGCGGATAGTTCGCTCTTCGGGGCGATAACTCCGCAGGGTGATGTCAAACCCGCCGTCCGGGTAGGTTGCTCGAGGCGCTGTGCAAACAGCGTCCCAGAGGAATGGCCGTCGCGTAGTGCTTGCGCAAGCGGGCGCTGCCCTCCAGAACCCGGCTTACAGGCCGGCTGATACTTCTATGAATGAAGGGCTCGGCGGAAACGTCGGGCCCTTCGCCATTTCGCACGGTCACAAGAGCGTATCGATCAGGTCGCGAAGCTGCCTCTCATCACCAAGAAAGCTCGAGATCATCGCGGCCATGACGGCCGTCGGGTCCATTCGCTTGACGTGCAGTGGGTGTCCGAAGGCTTCGGCAAGATGGATGAAGAATGCGAGCTGAGTCCGTCCATTCCCCTCTCTGAACGGATGGATAGAATTCAGCTCGGCAAGAAAGTGAGCTGCGGAAGCGGCGAAGTCTCGTTGTGAGCAATGGCGAAAGTAGTCATCCGCCTGCAGACGTGAAAACAGCCGAACCATCTGCGGCTCAATGTACTCCGGATAGCAGAAAGCACTGCTACCCTTAGCGATACGCACTGTCCGGTAAAGCCCAGCCCAATCGTAAACGTCCTGGAATAAATGCCGATGAAAGGCGCAGTAGTGCGCAACATCGAACGCTCCAGACGGAACCGGCTGCTCCGCCCGCACTGCAGTCACTTCGGCTTCGTAACGATCCAGAGTGGATTGGTCGCGAATATCGAGCAGATTCCTCAGAACCGTCGTGCCCGGATAGCAATACGGATCGGAGACCGCATCGTACATGCTAACCCTTGCGGTAAACGTCCTTGATCCGCTCGATCCGCTGTTCCGCAGAAAGCCCGAGACGCTTGGCCTCGTCGGCGCGGCGCCTCATCTCGTCAGAGAGGACGATGCCCTCGACAGCGCTGATCTTTTCGAAACGCTCGGCGCCAATAAGGAATTCCCGCTGCGCCGTCTGCTCCCGGTGACGATTATCTTCCGACATTTGATCAGCTTATCACACAGCGCCGAGAGCGTCACGGGTCAGAGCGCCTCAATGCCCCCCACCACCGCCCGGCCCGGCCATCGGGTTGGCTGGCTTGGCGAGCAGGAACACCAACGTGGTCAGGCCGAGGTAAAACACCGTCAGCAGGAAGAAGGCGTCGCCGTAGCTCATCACCACGGCCTGGCGATGGACGATGGCGGTGAGCTGTTTCAGCGCCATCATCGAAGCGTCGCCCATGCCTTGGAAGCGCTGGGTGAAGGTGTTGAGCAGCTCGACCGCCTGGGCGTTGCCCCAGTTCACCTTGTCGTGCAGCCGCGAAATGTGCAGGTCGGTGCGGCTGTCGAGGATGGTGTTGATCAGCGCCAGCCCGAGCGCGCCGCCGAGGTTGCGGGTCAGGTTGAACAAGCCGGAGGCGTTCTTGACGCGGTGCGGCGGAAGCGTGCCGAGCGCGATGTTGTTGACCGGCACCATCGCCATCATCATGCCGACACCGCGGAAGATCTGCGGCCACAGCAGCTCGTAGAAATCGAAGTCGCGCGTGATCCAGGTCATCTGCCAGGTGCCGCCGGCGAACAGGATCAGGCCGATCGCGATCAGGATCCGCATGTCGACCAGCGCCATCAGCCGGCCGACCAGCGGCGCGGTGCAGAACATCGCGATACCGGAGACGAACATCGTCTCGCCGATCATCAGCGCGCTGTAGCCGCGCACTTCGGCGAGATAGCGCGGGTAGATGTAGGTCAGACCGTACAGCCCGATGCCGACGCAGAACTGAAACATGCAGCCGATCGCGAAATTGCGGTCGGTGAAGGCGCGGATGTCGACGATCGGCTCGCGCGCAGTCAGCACCCGCCAGAAGAACGCCACCGCCGAGACCGCGCAGACGATCGCGAAGATGAAGATCGACTCGTCGTTGAACCAGTCGTTGCGCGGGCCCTCCTCCAGCACATATTCGAGCGAGCCGAGAAAGCCGGCCATGAAGCCGAGGCCCCACCAGTCGAAATGATCGAGCAGCTCGTAATGCGGCTCGTCGAAATCGACCAGCGCCAGCACGCCGATGGTGATGCCGATGCCGGGCACGATGTTGATGAAGAACAGCCAGTGCCACGACATCAGGTCGGTGATGTAGCCGCCGACCGTCGGGCCGATGGTCGGCGCCAGCGTGGCGACGAGACCAATAATCGGGCCGACCATGTTGAACTTGCTTCGCGGAAACACCGTGTAGGCCGAGGCGAACACGGTCGGGATCATGCCGGCGCCGAGGAAGCCCTGGATCGCGCGCCACACGATCATCTCGGCGATCGACGAGGTGAAGCCGCACATCAGGCTGGCGAAGGTGAAGCCGGCGGCCGAGATCGCGAACAGATTCCGGGTGCCGAGCGCGCGCGACAGGAAGCCGGACAGCGGGATCGCGATCACTTCGGCGATCAGATACGCGGTCTGCACCCACGAGACTTCGGACGACGATGCCGACAGACCGGCCTGGATTTCGGACAGCGATGCCGAGACGATCTGGATGTCCAGGATCGACATGAACATCCCGAACACCATGATCAGAAACGCGATCAGGCGCGTTGCCGGGACGTGCTCGGAGGGCTCGGCGGGCGCCGCGATCGGTGTATCTGCCGTGGTTGTCGCGGACATTGCTACGTTCTCAGCGCCCGACCTGAGCGGCCGTCAGTAATCGAACAGAATTTCCGTCATTGCGCGCGAAGCGAAGCAATCCAGGACTCGGTGCACGGGCTGGATTGCTTGGTCGCTTTGCTCCTCGCAACAACGCTGACAGAAAAGAATTACTTGGCGTCGCCGGTCCGGGTATCGACGTCGACGTAGACCGACATGCCTGCGCGCAGCAGCCCTTCGCGCGCGACGTCGGCGGGGACGCGGATCCGCACCGGAACGCGCTGCACGATCTTGGTGAAGTTGCCGGTGGCGTTGTCGGGCGGCAGCAGGGTGAACACCTGCCCGGCCGCCGGCGCCAGGCTGTCGACCGTACCTTCGATCTTGCGGCTGGAGAACGCGTCGACCGAGATGCCGACCTTCTGGCCGGGCTTCAGCCGGCGCAGCTGGGTTTCCTTGAAGTTGGCATCGATATAGACGCCGTCGAGCGGCACGATGTTGGCCAGCCGCTGGCCGGCGTTGATGTAGTCGCCGACATTCACCAGGCGATTGGAGAACACCCCGGTCACCGGCGCGCGCACATTGGTGAAAGCGAGATCGCGCTCGGCCTTGGCCAGCGCGCTCTGCAGCTCGGTCAGCTGGGCGCGGGCTTCGGTCTGCTGCGCCCTGGTGACTTCGACATTGTCGCGGGCCGCGTCGTAGGCGGCCTTGGCAGCCAACACCGAAGCGGCGCTCTGGTCGCGGCTCGCCTGCGAGGTCTCGAACACCGCACGCGAGGCAAAGCCCTTCGTGCTCAGCGCCTGCTGGCGATCGAAATCGAGGTCAGCGCGCTTGGCGGCGGCTTCGGCGGAGGCGAGCTGCGCCTGGGCCTGCTCCACTGCGCTCTGCTGCGCGGCGACCTGGCGGCCGATCCGGGCGATGGTGGCTTCCTGGGTGGCGATCTTGGCGCGCGCGGAGTCCACCGCGATCTTGTAGTCGCCGTCGTCGATCCGGAACACGACGTCGCCGGCCTTCACTTCGGAATTGTCGCGCGGCAGGATCGCGGCGATGTGGCCGGACACGCGGGCGCCGAGCGTGGTGTTGTTGGCGCGGACATAGGCGTCGTCGGTGCCGACCATGAAGCGGCCGACCAGCATGTACTGCGTGCCGAAGTAGCCGAGCGCGGCAAGCGCCGCGATGCCGACACCGATCAGCACGAACTTCTTCTTGCTCGGCGGCTTGGCTGCGGTGCCCGGACGCGCGGCCGGCGCCACCGGCTCCGACTCCGCTTCGGGCTCGGGCGGATCGGCGAGCTTCAGCGTCGAGGGATCTTCCAGCAGCGAGCGCAGCGCCTCGGCCTGCGACGGCGCGCCGTGTGGCGCAGCCGGATGCGCGGGCGTGCCGGCGGCCGCTACCGCCTCCCCGTTCTCCGGCTCGGAGCGCAGCACGCGGGCAGCTTGGTCGCGTCCGGACATCGGGTTCTCCTGAACTCAGCTCGCACGACAAATGGACCTGCCGGACTGGTACCCCTAGCAGGTCATCCAGATCTACCATTGACCGAACGGTTCGGTCAACTTACCTTCACGGCATCAGGGTAGCAGGTGTGCGTTTCTACCTTAGTTCCACCCTTCGTGATTTTGCAGGACAGGCTGAACCAATGGTTGCAATCCCATCGGCGGCGGCGATTCACAGCGACGAGGACAGCGCCAAGCGGCGCCAGATCCTCGACGGCGCCCGCGCGGTGTTCCTGGAGTTCGGCTTCGATGGCGCCAGCATGGGCGAGATCGCCCGCGCCGCGGGCGTATCTAAAGGCACGCTGTACGTCTATTTCGCCGACAAGAACTCGCTGTTCTGCGAGATCGTCGAGCAGGAGAGCCTGGCGCAAGGCATGCTGTCGTTCGAGTTCGCTCCCGACAGGGATATCGAGGCGACGCTGCGCGCGTTCGGCAACGCCTATATCGCGCTGATCTGCAATCCTCGCGGCGCGTCGGCGATCCGTACCGTAATGGCGATCGCCGAGCGAATGCCGGAGATCGGCCGGCGCTACTACGAGCGGGTGATCGCCAACACCATTGGTCGGTTCGGGCGCTATCTGCAGGCCCAGGTCGCAGCCGGCGTGCTCCAGATCGACAACTGCGAACTCGCCGCCGCGCAGTTCATGCAGGCCTGCCAGGCGACGCTGTTTCTGCCGTTCATCTTTCAGACCTCGGAACCGCCCTCGCCGGCGCGGATTGCGGGCGTGGTCGACAGCGCCACCGCGATGTTCCTCGCCGCCTATCGGGCGCCGAAAGCCGGCGGCCCGAACTAACCGACGTTCGACTAATCGTCCTCGGCCTCGTCGCGATCGACCTTGTGGCGCGACGCGTTACGACCGATCGAGCCGGTGACGCCGTTCCAACCCGGGCCCGGCGACGCGCTGCCTGCGTAAGGATTACGCTGCTGCAGCCGCTGCGCGATCACTTCGCCGGACACCGCGGCCGGCTTGCAGATCGTACGCTGGCTACGCCGGCGCATCAGATCGACGTGAATGTGATCGTAGTGATACACGTTCGAGCCGGGCGCCAGCACCGTGGTGAACATCTGGCACGCCGAATTCTGCACGTCGTGCAGGAACGCCTGCTCCTCCGGCAATCCGCGCCAGCCGCCCTTCACGGTGATGCGGCGACCGTCGGCCAGCACGAAGGCGGCGATATCGAGCGCGTTGCCGAATGCGTGCTCGGAAATGTGGGCATTCGGATTGCCGTTCATGCCGCGGCACGAATACGCCGAGATCTGCTTGATCTCGACCACGCGCACGCCGAACCAGCGCATCGCCGAGGGCTGCACCGACTCCGCCAGCCAGCGATCGAGCGCTGACACGATCGGGCACGCCAGCGTCGCGGTCGGCTTGATCGCGACCGGCCCGACCGATCCGGTGATGCCGCCCTGCTGACCCGGTCCGAGCCGCGGCAATGGCCGCTCCGCTTCGCCGGGATAGCCGCCCTGCGGTGCCGCGCCACGCGGATAGCCGGTGACGTTCTCGGCCGGCGGACGCTCGGCCGACGGCTCGCCTTCCGGCGGCAGTTCGATATCGTCCTGAGCCGGCACCACGCCCGGCGCGTTCAGCGACACCGGCGCTTTGCCGTAGCCGCCTTGCGGCGCGCCGTAGCCGGCCTGCGGCTGCGTGCCGTAGTTCGGGGCGCGCGCGGGCGGCTCGGCATAGCCACGTTGAGGTGTCGCGTAGTTCGGCTGCGGCTGGCCGCCCGGCCAGCGCGGCTGGCTTTGATTGGCACCGCCGATCGCACCCGGCGGGCGCAGATCGTCGGCGAAACCAATCGCGCCGGTTTCACCGAGCGCTGCGACCTTCAGCGGAAACTCAGCGCCACACACACCAGGGCCTGAGATCGGATCGATCCGGACCAGATCGGGTCCTTCGCGGACCACGCCGGACTTCAAGCACGCGATCTCGGCCTCGGCCCGCCACGGTTCGCGCTCAGCGGTCTGAAACAGACCGCGACCGCAACCCGCAAGAGATACGAGGACGAAGGAGCCGACGAGATACAAACGAACTCCGCGCGTCATGCGCGCACAGTCCACCAATCTGATTAAAGAGAATTGAACGGTATTGGGCGAGGATTTCTTAACCATAAGAGGCGCGCGGAACGCGGTGTCCCGCAGCGCCTCACTGTCGCCGTTGTCGCCTGATCAGGCGGCGCGGACTTCGCGCAGGAAGGTGTCGACCTGGGTCTTCAGCGCCTCGCCGGAGCGCGACAATTCCGACGCGGATTCGACCACTTGCCCCGCCGCAACGCCGGTCTCGCGCGCCGCTTCATTGACGCCGGAGATGTTGCTGGAAACTTCCGTGGTGGAGCGCGCGGACTCGGCAACGTTGTGGGCGATCTCGCGCGTCGCCGCGCTCTGTTCGCGCACCGCGCTGGCGATCGCGGTGGCGATCTCGTTGATCTGCGCCACCGTGCCGGTGATGCCTTCGATCGCCTGCACCGAAGACTGTGTCGCCTGCTGGATCGAGTTGATCTGCGTGGTGATCTCCTCGGTCGCCTTCGAGGTCTGCTCGGCCAGCGCCTTCACCTCGGCAGCGACCACCGCGAAGCCGCGGCCGGCGTCGCCGGCGCGCGCCGCTTCGATGGTAGCGTTGAGCGCCAGCAGATTGGTCTGCGAAGCGATGTCGCTGATCAGCGTCACCACCTCGCCGATCTTCTGCGCGGCCTCAGCGAGACTGCGCACCTCTTCATTGGTGCGGCCGGCCTGAGTGGCCGCCTCGCCGGCGACCCGTGCCGATTGATCGACCCGGTTGCCGATTTCGGTGATCGAGGCATCGAGCTCTTCCACGGCAGCGGCGACCGCCTGCGCATTCGAGGTTGCCTGCTGCGAGGCTGCGGTCGCGGCCACCAGCCGGCGCTCGGATTCCCGCGCGGTGCCGACCATCGAGTCCGCAGTGCCGCGCAGTTCGGTCGCGGCCGAACCGACCAGTTCGACCACGCTGCCGACGCCGGTTTCGAACCGCGCCGCTAGTTCGTGCATCGCCTTGCGGCGCTCGGTTTCGTGAGCGATCCGCTGCTCGTCCTGCGCGGCGCGTAGCCGGCCGGTTTCGATCAGCCCCTCTTTGAACACTTCGACCGCCTTGGCCATCGAGCCGATCTCGTCGCTCCGCCCCCGGCCCGGCACCTCGACATCGTGACGCCCGCTGCTGATCTCGCGCATCGCGCCGCCGAGCGCCTGGATCGGCTTGGCCATGCTGCGGCCGAGCCATACCGCGATCGCGGCGGCGGCCAGCACGGCGGCGATCGCAGCGAACGCCAGCCACTGCATCGATTGCCGCTCCAGCGCCGCATAGGCGCTGGCGTCGCGCACGATCATCAGCACCGCGACCGGCTCGCCGGAGAACCGCTTGAGCGGCCCGAAGGTGGTGGCGATCGCTTTGCCGTCCAACTCGCCCTCTTCGATCACCAGTTCGCCGCCGAACGCACGGCGCAGCGTCGCAGGATCGGTAACAGGATTAGCAAGGCTCGACGCGATCACGTTGGTCTTGTCGCCGCTCAGCTGCAGGATCGCGACGTCGACGCCGAACCGCGCCTTCATCCGCTCGACGAACGCCTTGCCGAACGGCGCGCCGATATCGACGGTGCCGATCACCTTGCCGTCCTCGATCATCGGCGTGGTGCCGAACACGGTGAGGTTATCCAGACCCGGCTCGATGCCGCCGACCGCCTTGCCGGTGGTCATCGCCTGCACCACCATGGCGCGCCGCGTCGACACGTCGTCGCCGAAGGTCTTGGGATTGTGGATCCGCATCAGCGTCGTCGCCGGCGGCACCTGGATCGTGTACAGCGACAGCCCGCGCAGCGTGGTCAGGTCGCGGCCTTCTTTCAGCAGCTTCATCAGCCCGTCGCGGTCGCTCGCCTTGGTGAGCTCACGCAGCGGCGGCAGCGCCGCAAGAACGTCGCTCAGCGCCAGCGTGGTACGGGTCTCGGCCTCGGTCGCCGCGGTGATGTTGGCGAAATCGGCGCGCAGCTCGCGCTCCAGGGCGACGTCGATCGTCGCTTTCTGGCGCCACACGCTGAAGCCGGCAAGCACGACACAGGAGCCGATCGCCACCAGCGTGATGGCCACGATCATCCGGGCCGATATCGATTTGAGCATTCCGCGGTCCCTTTTCTAGGTGCGCGCGGTCAGACCGCCGCAGTCCACACCTACCCGCAAGGGAACAAGAAGCGGTTAATGCCTACCTACCCCGTAGGATTACCAGTTCGGACCGGCCCGGTAAGGTTGACTGGTTAGGTTAAAACCGCAATCGCATTGACCACGCGCGCGCGCCTGGTCAACTAACCGCATGATCAAGGACGACGACTACGAACTCGACGATTCAGGCAACCGCGTGCTGATCGGGCTGACGGCGGAGGAGACCGCCGAGTATTTTCGCCTCGAGGAAATCATCAGCAAGAGCATGCCGCTGCCCCAGGTCACGCGTGACGAGTGGTACCGGCCGGAAGACCGCCGCTGGCTCGAGCTCTACGAGAAACACGAATCCGCCCGCCGGCCGTTCCTCAAGAGCAGCAAAACCATGCATTGAGGCGCGCGGGCGCTTGCCGCGCACCGGAGCGATCACCACGCGTAGCGAAGTAGTCCCTTGCCGGCGTAGCTGCGGGTGACGTCGGAGAACTCGCCCTCGAAGCTGGCCGCGACTGAGAAGCCGTTCAGCCAGCTCACTTCCGCCGACACTGTGGTCAGCGCCGCATCGCGCGCCGGTCGCGCGCCGTTCACCACGAAGCTGGCGCCCGGCAGCGCCTGGAAGGTGGCGGCAATCGACCGGTCGACATCGAAATCGTGCGCCCAGGCGGCACGGCCGCGCAGCGTCAGCAGCGCGCCATCCAGCGCGAACGATTTGTCAGTCCGCACCCCGAGCTCGCTGCGCGTCGCGGTGACGGTCTTGGCCGCATAGCCGAGCGCGAACACACCGGTTCCGCCCGCCGCCTGCTCGGTATAGGCCGGCAGATCGAAGGCCGTCACTTGCGCGGCAGCGTACGGTGACAGACCAACACCGCCGATCACCGGGGCGCTCCAGCGATGCCCGGCCTCGACACGTGCGGAGTAAGCGTTGGCGTTGAAATTGGCGCGGAGTTGATTGAGACCGCCGATCGCGACGGTCCGTTCGGTGGTGATGTCCTGCCAGCCATAGGCCGCCGCCGTAGTCAGGTAGCTTGGGCCGAAGCTGTGGCGGATGAAGCCGCCGACCTGGATCAGATCCGACGTGCCCGAACCGAGACCGCCCGCCAGTCCGAATTGCGTGGCGCCGCCGGCCATCGCGAAGCCCGCAACGGTCTGCGGCGACAGCCAGTAATCGGCACCGGCCGCGATGCCGGCGAGCCGGCTGGTTGCGGTGGCGGAGCCGAGCGACACATTGCCATCGGTGGTCTGTGAGCCACCAAAGCCGGCACCCCATGTCACCCAGCGCGGTTCGAACGACGTCCTGGCAACCACCGCGTTCATCATCGCGTGCGCATCGCGCACCGAACCGGAGCTCGCTTCGGCATAAGGCAACGCAGTCGTTGCATCCTGCGCACCGCGACCGTTGCTCGACGGATCGGTCAGCACGCCCATGAACTGCGTCATGGCACTGAACGTCGACTGCTGTGCACCGGTCGCGGTCTCACCCGACACGGCGCTCAGCCCGGCCGGCGTCAGCGCGCCGAACACGATCGGAATGCTGCCGGTGCGCGCGAAGTAACCGCTCAGTGCGTTTGCGACCTGAGTTTGGTTGCGGTTCAGTCCACTGTTGATGACCGGCGACGGACCGGGCGTGTAGTCGAGCACCAGATTGAGATAGGCATTGTTGGAATCGTAGCCGAGGCTCGATCTGAAGCCGGACGGCAGATTGGTATTCACCAGCGTGCCGAAGGTGCCGACCACGCCGCCAGTCGCATTGACGAGAGTATATTGCCGCTCGACGTAGCCGCCGCTGGCGAACGACGCGTTCACCGTGGCGCCGCCGAGCGTGGCGGTGCCGCTGACGTTGACGCGGTCGGCGCTGCTCGGCGACACCTCGACCATGTAGCTCGACGCCGCGGTGAACGTCAGATTGCCGCTAACATTCAGCGTGCCGATCGAATTGCCGGGCGCCAGCGCGCCGCCGTTGATCAGCGTGGTGCCGACCACGCCGTTGCCGCCGAGCGCCGCGCCGGCATTCACCGTCGTCAGCGACGAGGACGCGATCGAGCCGTTGACGCTGAGCGTGCCGGCCTCGACCGTGGTGGCTCCGGTGTAGCTGCTGGTGCCGCTCAGCGACAGATTGCCGGCGCCGCGCTTGATCAGATTGCCGCCGCCTGAGATCGCGCCGCCGAAGCTGGTCGCGTCGGAGCGATTGAAGGCCAGAGTAGCGTTGTTGATGACGTCGCCGAGGATCGATCCCGAGGTGCCGCCGTCGCCGATCTGCAATGCGCCTCTGGAGACGGTGGTGCCCCCGGTGTAAGTATTGGCTCCCGTCAACGTTAAAACGCCAGTGCCGGCGCTGCCGCCGAAGCTGATCAGATTGCCGGTGCCGGAAATAGAGCCACTGAACGTATGGGCGTCGGAACGCGCAAATTCCAGCGTCCCGTTGTTGACGACGTCGCCGACGATCGACCCGGTGGTGCCGCCGTTGCCGACCTGCAAGTAACCGCCGCTGATCGTCGTGCCGCCCGTATAGGTGTTGTCCCCACCCAGGATCATCGCATTGTTGCCGAGCTTGGTGACGCTGCCGGTGCCGGAGATCACGCCATTGAAGCCGATCGAGTCGAAGCGATTGAACTGCAGCACGCCGTTATTGACGACGTCGCCCACGATCGAACCGCTGGTGGCGCCGTTGCCGACCCGCAGTGTGCCGGCCGAGATCGTCGTGCCGCCGGTGTAGGTGTTGTTGCCGAGTAGCGCCAGAATGCCGCCGCCGAGCTTGACCAATTGGCCGGTGCCGGAGATCACGCCGCCGAGGCTGGTGCCGTTGCTGCGATTGACCGCCAGCGTCGCATTGTTGGTGATGTCGCCGGTGATCGAGCCGCTGATGCCGCCATTGCCGAGCTGCAGCGTTCCGCTCGAGATCGTGGTGCCGCCGGTGTAGAAACTGTCACCGGTCAGAGTCAGCGTTCCGGTGCCGGTCTTGCCGAGAGCGAATTGAGCGCCGTTGTCGACGAACGTGCCCGAGAATTCCGTCGAGGTGTTTAGACCACCGATGGTCAGAGCCTGAACGGGAACCCCGCCCACCGCCGTCGCCTGAACGGTTCCACTGCCCGACAGCGATCCGATCGAGATCGCCCCAGTCGTGGTCCGCAGCGCCAGATCCCCGCCGTTACTGACGACTGCCGCCGTTCCGCCCGACGAGGTCTCGCTGAAGATCAGTGTGCCGCCTGTATTTGTAATCGTCACATCGGCAGCCGTGCTGCTCCCCCGAAAATCGATCTGACTGCTCGGATCGATCAGGAGCTGCTGCGTGGTCCCGGAATTATTCAAGATGCCTGCGCCGTTGAAATTTAGCTGGCCGCCCGAAACGACTCCAATGCTGTAGCCAGGCGCCCCCGCTTCGAAAGTGAAATCGTTCGGGTTACGCGTGACTCCGGACAGCACCAACAACTTCGACGCGCTATTGTTGCGGAACACCGCGCTGGCCCCGGTGTCCGGAACGTTGGCCGGGCCACTCCAATTCGACGGCGTGTTGTAAATCTGATCGGCGCCGATCCAGACCTGCTGGGCCAACGCGGGCATTGGAACCGCCACTAGCGCAGTCGAAGCAAGCAGCGACGACAGCACCATCCGTCTTCGGGCGCCACGCGCCCGACCTATGACGCTCGACCTCAGCCCCTCACCAATGCCCCGAACCTGCACGCCACTGCCCTGTCACCTCTCAGGTCATTGGCGACCTGATTCAGAAAACAACCTAAAGGTTCAGGATTGGGATGCAAATAGGAACCATTATTGGAACTCACATCTGCGATCAGACTGGTCGCCGCTGCGAACGCGTGATAGCGCTCCGGCAAACAACAGCGGGGAGATGGAACGCGATGGTCGAGGCGGTGATCTGGGATTTCGGCGGGGTGCTCACGAGTTCGCCGTTCGAGGCATTTGCACGGTTCGAGACCGAGCGCGGGCTGCCGATCGACATCATCCGCCGCACCAACGCCGCCAATCATTTCGAGAACGCCTGGGCCAAATTCGAGCGCGCGGAAATCGATCTCGACACCTTCGACGCGCTGTTCGCTGAAGAATCCCGTGCCCTCGGCGCCGAAGTACGTGGCCGCGACGTTCTGCCGCTGCTGTCTGGCTCGCTGCGGCCGGAGATGGTGAATGCGCTGAAGATCGTCAAGCAGAACCACAAGACCGGCTGCATCACCAACAACCTGCCCGCCAACGCGATCGGCTCGGCGTCGGGACGGACGCTGTACATCGCCGAGGTGATGGCGCTGTTCGATCACGTCATCGAATCCGCCAAGATCGGGCTGCGCAAGCCGGATCCGAAGATCTATCAGATGATGATCGAGGCGCTCGGCGTCGACCCGAAGGCTTGCGTGTATCTCGACGACCTCGGCGTCAATCTGAAGCCGGCGCGCGAGATGGGCATGGCGACCATCAAGGTGGTGAGCGCCGAACAGGCGATCGCCGAGCTCGAAGACGCGACCGGGCTGAATTTGCGGGGCGCCTGAGCGCCAATCTCCCTCACCCCTCGTCGGCGGCGTCACTTCCTGACAGCAGCCGATCGTCGTTCGATATCCGGCGTCCGCGTAGTTTCCCGAGGCGCGCGGCGGCGCTGCTGCGCTTCTACTCATGCCAGAGTGATTGTATTGATTCGTGACGCGCCTCCGCGCTTTCATCGGCGGGCGGCGTCCGTGGTTGCTTTGCGTTCGATCGTTCCTGCAAGCCCGCGAGTCCGCTGTGATGACCAAGGCCGCTGCGACCATCAGTTCCGCGTCGGATGATCGCGCCCGGATCCGCGCCGAGTTCGACCGCTTCGTTGCCGCCCGTTCGCTGCAGCGGCCGAGCGACCTGATCCTGATCCAGCCGGCGCTGGTGCCGCAGAGCTATTTCGACGTCACCACCGCGCGCAGCGGCGGCTACTACAACTTTCCTCCAGTGGGCCTGCTGTATCTCGCCGCCGCCGCCCGCGCCGCCGATCCGGCGCTGGGCATCCACCTGATCGACATCAATCATCAATTGCTCAAGGCCGCGCATGGCGAGGCCTTCGACTACGGCCTTTGGCGCGATCTGGTGCGCGATGCGATCAAGGCCTGCGCCCATCCGCATGTCGGCGTGTCCTACATGTTCGGCACCACCAAGCCGTGCTTCACCGAAGTGATCGATCTGATCCGTAGCGAATTCCCGCAGGTGCCGATCCTGTGCGGCGGCGTGCAGGCGACGTTCGACTATCGGGAGATCCTGGCGAGCGGGCTGTGCGACATCGTCGCCCGCCACGAAGGCGAACAGCAACTGATCGGCTATCTCGGCGCGCTGGCCGGCAATCCGGATGCCGTTCCGGTCGGCATGGCATTCACCGAGGCCGGCGCCATCGTCGAGCTCGGCGCACCACCGCCGGACAATCCGGTGAACTGGGACGTCACCCCGTTCTACGGCGCGATCCGGATCGAGGAGTATCACCGCTATGGCGGGCTCGGCGCGTTCTCACGCTATGTCGGCGCCGACAAGCCGTTCGCCACGGTGCTGGCCGCACGCGGCTGCCGGGCCCGCTGCACCTTCTGCACGGTGCGCAACTTCAACGGCTTCGGGCTGCGGCAGCGCACGGTGCAGGACGTCATCGACGAGGTGAAGCACCTCGTCACCGATCACGGCATCCGCTCGATCGACTGGCTCGACGACGATCTGCTGTGGGACCGGGAGCGCGCGCTGGCGCTGTTCAGGGGCCTCGCCGAGCAGGTGCCGGGGCTGGAATGGACCGCCAGCAACGGCCTGATCGCGGTGGCGATCGACGACGAGGTGATGCAGGCGATGGTGGCGTCCGGCCTGCGCGCTTTCAAGATCGGCGTCGAATCCGGCAACGACGCGATGCTGAAGACGATCAAGAAACCGACCACCAAGCCGAAGCTGCGCGCTCGCGCCGAGCTGTTCGCCAAATATCCGGAGGTGTTCGTCTCGACTAATTTCATCATCGGCTTTCCCGACGAAACCTTCGGCCAGATGATGGATAGCTACGATCTGGCGGTCGAACTCGCCAGCGACTGGGCGAGCTTCTACATCTGCCAGCCGCTGAAGGGCACCGAGATGTTCTCGGCGTTCCAGTCGCTCGGCGACGCGCGCACCAAGGAAGAGCGCTACGACAAGACCATCAATCCGGGACGCTCCGCCGAGCGCGGCGAATTCGGCTACCGCTTCGCGCGCGACCGCGTGCTGCGAACCGGCTGGGAGATCTTCGAGATCGACCGCGCCAGCGTGCCGGATCTCGAACAGCAGAAGGAGATCTGGTTCAGCTTCAACCTGGTCGCCAACTTCCTCGACAATCCGAACTTCCGGCGCGGCGGCAATGCCGCCAAGCTGGCGCGCTGGATCGATGCGATCCACGACGGCTATCCGTACGACGCCTCGATGGCCGCGGCGCTGGCGCATGCTTATCACCTGCTCGGCGACGCGCAGCGCCATGCCCATCATCGCGCCGACTTCCTGCGGCTCACCGCAACCTCCGCCTATTGGCAGAACCGCGTCGCGCAATTCCCCGAGCTGCTGGCGCTGGCGCATGTCGAGCAGCCGCCGGGCTGGTTCGCGGGAACGATGCCGCGCGGTCTGACGCGGCCGCTGCCGCAGCCGCAGCGCCGACAGGTGCCGGCATGACCCTCGCCGGCAAGGCCGCGCTGGTCACCGGCGGCAGCAAAGGCATCGGGTTCGCGATCGCGCGGTCGCTGGCGCAGGCCGGCGCCGCGGTGATGATCTGCGCCCGCGACGAGGGCGAGATCGCCCAGGCGCTGCCGGCGCTGCGCGACGGCGTCGCCGGCCGGGTTCACGGCGTGGTGTGCGACGTTCGCGACGAAGCGGCGGTGCGCCAACTGGTCGACCACACCGTCACGGCGTTCGACGGCCTCGATTTCCTGGTTAACAACGCCGGGGTCGGCCTGCTCGGACCGGTCGAGACGTTTCCGCCCGAGCATTGGCGGCTCACCCTCGATACCAACCTCACCGGCGCGTTCTATTGCTGCCACTACGCGATCCCGGCGCTGAAAGCGCGCGGCGGCGGCGCCATCGTCAACATCGGCAGCCGCTCCAGCGTCAACGCCTATGGCGGCGGCGCGGCGTATTGCGCCTCGAAATTCGGCCTGCTCGGCTTGTCGGAATCACTGCTGCAAGAGCTGCACCCGTTCGGCATCCGCGTCAGTTGCGTGATGCCGGGCCGGGTCGCGACCGATTTCGCCGGCGAGCCGCCGCAGGACTGGCATCTGTCGGCCGACGACGTCGCGCAGGCGGTAATCGACGCGCTGTCGTTCGCGCCGCGCGCGCTGGCGAGCCGGATCGAGCTGCGGCCGGCGCGGCCGCCATCGCCGGCGCCGAGATGAACGAGCGCACCGCCCTGCCCCTGCACGGCCGCCGCGCGATGGTCACCGGCGCCGCCCAGGGCATCGGCCTCGCGATCGCCCGCACGCTGGCGCTGCAGGGCGCGCAGGTCATGCTGGTCAACCTCAAGCACGAGTCCGGCGAAGCGGCGGCACGCGCGATCAGGGACGCAGGCGGCGATGCGCGCTTCATCGTCGGCGACATGAGCGACGAGCCCGCGATCGCCGCAACGGTGGCGGCGAGCGCCGCCGCGAACGGCGGGCTCGATATCCTGGTCAACAACGCCGCGCCGACCCAGCGGGCGCGGCCGCCCTTCGCCGAGCAGAGCGCCGCACTGTGGGATGCAACCGAAGCGGTGATGCTGCGCGGCTACATGCTCACCGCGCAGGCGGCGCTGCCGCATCTGGCGCAAGCGCGCGGCGCGATCGTCAACCTGTCGTCGGTGTTGGCGCGCAGCGTCGCGCACGAGACTGCCGCCTATCACGTCGCCAAGGCCGGCGTCGAACAGCTCACCCGCTATCTCGCCTGGCATCTCGGCCGCAGCGGCGTGCGGGTCAATGCGGTGGCGCCCGGCGTGGTGGATCGCGATGTCGGCGCCAAGCTCAGCGACGATCCGGTCAATCGCGCGGTGCTCGAAGCCGCGGTGCCGCTCGGCCGCGCCGCTACCGGCGCCGAGATCGCCGAGGTGGTGGCCTTCCTGTGTTCGCCGGCGGCCGGCTACATCACCGGTCAAACGCTGGTGATCGACGGCGGCCTGTCGCTGGGCGAGCCGTTCGGCGTCGCCCGCGCCACCTTCCGCGCCGCGACCGGAGCCGCTTAATCAGGGCTCCGTCAGCCCGGCGTCCGCGCCACCGGGGCGCCCGCAGCGGTTTCGTACCAGCGCTTGGAGCGGTTGACGATCGCCACCACCGTCAGCATCACCGGCACCTCGATCAGCACGCCGACCACGGTGGCGAGCGCGGCTCCGGATTCGAAGCCGAACAGGCTGATCGCCGCGGCGACCGCGAGTTCGAAGAAGTTGCTGGCGCCGATCAGCGCCGACGGGCCGGCGACGCAGTGCTGCTCGCCGCTGAGCCGGTTGAGCAGATAGGCGAGCCCGGCGTTGAAATACACCTGGATCAGGATCGGCACCGCGAGCAGCGCGATCACCAGCGGCTGCCGGATGATCTGCTCGCCCTGGAAGCCGAACAGCAGCACCAGCGTCGCCAGCAGCGCCACCAGCGACAGCGGCTGGAACACGCCGAGCAGCCGCTGCAAGCTCGCCTCGCCGCCCGACGCCAGCGCCCAGCGGCGCAGGCCCTGCGCGATGATCACCGGCACCACGATGTACAGCACCACCGACAGCACCAGCGTGTCCCACGGCACGGTGATAGCCGACAGGCCGAGCAGAAGACCGACGATCGGCGCGAACGCGAACACCATGATGGTGTCGTTGAGCGCGACCTGACTCAGGGTGAAATGCGGCTCGCCCTTGGTCAGGTTCGACCACACGAACACCATCGCAGTGCACGGCGCCGCCGCCAGGATGATCAGGCCGGCGATGTAGGAGTTGATCTGGTCCGCCGGTAGATACGACCTGAACAGATAGCCGACAAACAGCCACGCCAGCGCCGCCATCGAGAACGGCTTCACCGCCCAGTTGATGAACAGTGTCACGCCGATGCCGCGCCAGTGCTCGCGCACCTGGCCCAAGGCGGCGAAGTCGATCCGCACCAGCATCGGAATGATCATCAGCCAGATCAGCGCCGCTACCGGCAGATTGACCTTGGCGATCTCCGCCGCCCCGATCACCTGAAACGCCCCCGGCATCAGATGCCCGAGCGCGATGCCGACGACGATACACAGCGCGACCCACAGGGTGAGGTAGCGTTCGAAGGTGGACATGGAATGATCTCTAACCCGTTCTCTGGACTCTTTTGTCGAATGATCTGTTGGCCGCTCCGCCCACCAAACTAACAAACGTCATCCCCGCGTAGGCGGGGATCCAGTATCCCAGAACGCCAGCTATCCAGCGCTTACGTCGCCGCGCGAACGCAACGGCGCTCTGGAATACTAGGTCGCCCGGTCGAGCCGGGCGATGACGGCGGTGCGGGTGGTAACGCTTGGCTTCATCTCCACCCCAAAGCACAACTACACCGCCGCCACGCGCCGGCCGCTGGCATCGGTCACCAGTTCGCCGTCTTCCTTGGTGAACTGGCCGCGCTGCGGCGGCAGCAGGTCGATGACCTGTTCGGACGGCCGGCACAGCCGCACGCCCTTCGGCGTCACCACCAGCGGCCGGTTGATCAGGATCGGATGCGCCATCACCGCCGCCATCAGATCCTCGTAGCTCAGTGCCGGATCGTCCAGCTTCAGTTCGTGATACGGCGTGCCCTTCTCGCGCAGCAACTGCCGCAGCGTCAGCCCGGCGCGGACAATCAACTGTTCGAGCATCGCCCGGCTCGGCGGGCACTTCAGATACTCGATGACGTGCGGCTCGATCCCAGCGTTGCGGATCAGGCCGAGGGTGTTGCGCGAGGTGCCGCAGTCGGGGTTGTGATAGATGACGACGTCCATCACGCCACCTCCGGCCGGCCGTGACTGGCGCCAGCGGACTGACCGATCTCGCGCAGCTTGGCGCCGAGCGCGACGCCGTCGAGCCGCTTGATCGGCAGCGCGGTGAAGGCGCCGATCCGGTTCTTCAGGAAGCGGAACGCCTGCACGAAGGCGCGCTCCTTTTCGAGATCGATGCCTTCGACCGCGGCGGGATCATCGATCCCCCAATGCGCGGTCATCGGCTGGCCGGGCCACACCGGACAGGCCTCGCCGGCGGCGTTGTCGCAGACGGTGAACACGAAATCCATCACCGGGGCGTCGGCGGCGGCGAACTCCTGCCAGCTCTTGGAGCGCAGCCCCTCGGTCGGGTAGTTGCCGTCCGCCAGCACTTTCAGCGCGAACGGATTGACCACGCCTTTCGGCTGGCTGCCGGCGGAGAAGGCGTTGAACCGGCCGCCGCCGTCCTTGCGCAGAATGCTCTCGGCCATGATCGAGCGGGCGGTGTTGCCGGTGCAGAGAAACAGCACGTTGAAGATGCGATCAGACATCGACAGTCTCTTTCGAAGGACAACAGGGGGTCAGGTCGGCGATCAGCGGGGCACAGATGTCGCTGCGGCCGTCGCAGCAATCCATCAGCATAAACAGCATTAGGGCTCGGAACCGCGCCAGATCGGCGCGGTACACGATCGAGCGGCTGTGCCGCTCCGAGGTCACCAGGCCGGCGCGGCTCAACACGCCGAGATGCACCGACATGGTGTTGGCCGGCACCCCCACCGCTTTGGCGAGATCGCCGGCGGCGACGCCATCCGGCTCGCACCGGACCAGCAGCCGGAACACCGCGAGGCGGGTTTCCTGCGACAGGGCCGACAGAGCATCGAGGGCTGCATTTGCTTCCATAATTCATGAATAATGGAAGTATCAGCACCGGTCAAGTCCTGTCTCCGCCGCCGCTCAGCTCGACAGCCAGGCCGCGATGCTCTCGGCCTTCGGCAGCCCGCCAGTATGCACCACCTTGCCGTCCACCACCACGCCCGGCGTCGAGGCGATGCCGAATTTGGCAATCTCGGCGTAGTCGGTGACCTTCTCCAACCGGATCGGCACGCCGAGGCGGTCAGCCTCGCCCTGCACCAGAGCGGCGGTTTCGATGCAGCGCTTGCAGCCCGAACCCAGCACCTTGACGTCCTTCATGACCTTCTCCTTCAGCCGAACAGGAAATTGAACAGATAGCCGACCGCCAGGATACCGAGGCCGACGACGGCGACGAACACGGCGATCAGCCGGACCGTCAGCACCTTGCGCAGGATGATCAGTTCCGGCGCCGACAGCGCGGTAACGCTCATCATGAACGCCAGGGTGGTGCCGAGCGCGGCCCCCTTGCCGAGCAGCGCCTCGACCACCGGGACGATCCCGGCGGCGTTGGAATACATCGGAATGCCGATCGCCACCGCGGCCGGCACCGACCACCACGCATCGCGCCCCATGATCCCGGCGAGCAGCCCTTCGGGCACCCAGCCATGAATGCCGGCGCCGATCGCGATGCCGGCGATGATCCACGGCCACACTCGACCGACGATGTCGCGCACCGCCTCGACCCCGGCGTCGATCCGGTCCGACACGCTGAGGCGCTCGGCTTCGAGCGGCGCCGCTTCAGTGCGCAGTGCCCGCACCCAGTCTTCCAGCCAGGCCTCGAGATGCAGCCGGCCGATCACCATGCCGGCGACGATCGCCACCGCGAGGCCGAGCAACAGATACAGCAGCGCCACCTTCCAGCCGAGCAGCGCCAGCAGCAGCCCGAGCGCGACCTCGTTGACCAGCGGCGCGGAGATCAGGAACGAGAACGTCACCCCGAGCGGCACGCCGGCGCTGACGAAGCCGATGAACAGCGGCACCGCAGAACACGAGCAGAACGGCGTCAGCACGCCGAGCCCGGCAGCGGCGACATTGCCGACGCCTTCGCGCCGCCCGGCGAGCAGCGCACGGGTGCGTTCAGGCGAGAAGAAGCTGCGCACCACGCCCATTGCGAACACGATCAGCGTCAGCAGCATCAGCACCTTGGGAGTGTCATAGATGAAGAACGCGAGCGCCCGCGCCGAACCGCCGGCCGGATCGAGCGGAAGCTGGCGCACGATCCATTCCGAAGCCGGCGACAGCACCGCGTACACCGCGCCCCATAGTGCCACGAGCAGGACGGTGACGATCAGTTTGGTCGTCATCAAGCGAGACTTGCCGGACAGTGCGGTGGTGGTCATGCGGCCCTCGCGCGCCGTTTGCGCCTGAAGGCGAGCGCGGCCTCGACCAGCGCCACCGCTTCGGGGGACAGATTCGGAGAGCGCCGGTAGCGCACCCACTGCGCGTCGCGCCGATCGATGACCAGACCGGCGCTGCGTAGCACCGCCATATGCCGAGACATCCGCGACTGCGTCGCGCCGAGCACGCGCATCAGTTCGCAGACGCAATGCTCCTCGCCGTCCCACAGCAGCCGCACCGCTGCGAGCCGGGTCGGATCGGAGAGCGCGTTGAGATAGCAGAGAGCTTCGGTGTCCATCGCAAACAAATGCGCTTATGCGCATAAGCGGTCAAGCACAAACAGCTTGACCAACAATTCGATGATTGTAGAATTATCGAAAATGAGATCGATGCCATGACCGACACCGTCGATATCGCCCGCTTCGCCGACATGCTCGCCGCGATGGGCACCGAGCCCAGGCTCCGCATCATGCGCACGCTGCTGTCGGCGCATCCGGACGGGCTGGTGGTCGGCGAGATCGGCGACGAACTCGGCATAGCTCCGTCGACGCTGTCGCATCATCTCGACAAGCTGAAGAACGAAGGCCTGGTGCAGTCCCGCCGCGAAGGCACCTTCCTGCGCTACACCGCCAACGCCGATGCGCTGCGCGAGCTGCTGGCCTTCCTCTATGCCGAATGCTGCACCCGCTCCCGCGCGGTGCGGGCCGAAGACGTCGTCTGCTGCCCAACGGAGAACCGCAATGCCCACTGACGTGCAAGACATGAAGGACATCGTCCGCGAGAAATACGCCGGCGCAGCGCTGAAGGTCGCCACCGGCGGCAGCGCCTCGTGCTGCGGGTCGTCGGCACTTCCCGGCGCCAGCCCGATCACCAGCAATCTCTACGACGCCGCGCAGGAACAGGGCCTGCCGGCCGAGGCGATGCTGGCCTCGCTCGGCTGCGGCAACCCGACCGCGCTGGCGCAGTTGTCGCCGGGTGAGACCGTGCTCGATCTCGGCTCCGGCGGCGGCATCGACGTGCTGCTGTCGGCGCGCCGGGTCGGCCCGACCGGCAAGGCCTACGGCCTCGACATGACCGACGAGATGCTGGCGCTGGCGCGCGATAACCAGCGCAAGGCCGGCGTCGACAACGTCGAATTCCTCAAGGGCGAGATCGAGGCGATCCCCCTGCCCGACGCTTCGGTCGACGTGATCATCTCGAACTGCGTCATCAACCTGTCGGGCGACAAGGACCGCGTGCTGCGCGAGGCGTTCCGGGTGCTGAAGCCGGGCGGCCGGTTCGCGGTGTCGGACGTGGTGACCCGCGGCGAGATTCCGGAAGCGCTGCGCCGCGACGTGCTGCTGTGGGTCGGCTGCCTCGCCGGCGCGCTCGACGAGAGCGACTACGTCGCCAGGCTGGCCGCCGCCGGCTTCGCGCAGATCTCGATCGAGCCGACCCGCGTCTACGAGATCGAGGACGCGCGCGAATTCCTCGCCGGCAAGGGCATCGACGTCGACGCCCTCGCCCCCAAGATGCAGGACAAGTTCTTCAGCGGATTCATTCGGGCCAGCAAGCCCGATGGAAACTCGCCCGCAGGATGTTGCACCTGAGCGCGGTGTCCTGGCGAAGTCATTGCGAGCCGGGATCACCCCGCCCGCCGGCGCGTCACCCCTTCTTCGCCAGCCGCTTCTCGACCTTCTTGCGCGCGTTGCCGACTTTCTTGACGGCCTTCTTCACCGCGGGCGCGGAGCGGCCGGTCTTCTTGGCTTCGTAGCGGACTTCGTAGTCCTGGCCGCCGGCGACGCGCGCCCGGTCCTGCTTGCGTCCGCGCGTCGTGGTCTTCTTGGTGGCTTTCTTCGCAGCCATGCTGGCCTCCTGATGTTGCCCCCGTGAGCAACGCATTCAGGAATCCCAGGTTCCGAAGACGCGGCGTCGTACCGAATGGAATCGAGCGTGGGATTGCCGCCCTCGTCACGGCCGGCATCGTTTCGGCCATCCACGCCTTGCTCGACAGGTCTCCAAAACGTGGATGCCCGCGACGAGCGCGGGCATGACGACGTTTGTGCTGCAAGAGACGAGTAACAGCGATGATTACAGGCTGTCGCCAAAGTCCTCGCGGAACTTCGCCACCAGCTTGTTCTGCCAATCGGTCACCGGCTTGAGCAGACCGTAGAAGAACCGCAGCACTTCCGGCTCCTCGACGAAGGTCAGGCCTTCGATCAGCTTGCGGTTGGCGTACAGCCAGGCAATGCGGTCGACGGCGTATTTCACCTGCGACAGCGTAAACACCCGGCGCGGCATCGCGAGGCGTACCAGCTCCATATTGGCGTAGATCTCGCTGCCGTCCGGCTCGCGCTGTTCGGACAGCGTGCCGCGCTCCATGCCGCGGATGCCGGAAGCGACGTACAGCGCCGCCGCCAGCGCGCCGGCCGGATATTGCGACTGCGGGATATGGTCGACGAAGCGCTTGGCGTCGATGTGGCAGCCGAGGCCGCCGGGCGGCGTGATCACCGGAACGCCGCGCTCGACCAGCTGGTCGACCATATAGGCGATGAACTGCGGCCCCTGGTTGATCATCTCCTCGTCCATGGTCTCTTCGAGGCCGACGGTGAGCGCTTCCATTTCGCGCACCGACATGCCGCCATAGGTGAGGAAGCCTTCATACAGCGGCACCAGCGGCCGCATCTTCTCATACAGCGCCCGGTCGCGGATACAGATGCCGCCGCCGCGGGCGCAGCCGAGCTTGCGCGCCGAGAAGTAGATGATGTCGCACAGGTCGGCGGTGCGGCGGGTGATCTCGCGGATCGACAGCGTCTTGCAGTGATCCTCGCGGGTCTTGTTGAAGTACAGATTGTCGGCGAGCAGGCTGGCGTCGAGCACCAGCGGAACGCCGTGCTCCTTACAGACGTTGCTGACGTCGGCGAGGTTCTGCAGCGACACCGGCTGGCCACCGATCAGGTTGGTGCCGCTCTCCATCCGGACGAAGCCGATATTGGCGGCGCCGACCTTCTCGATCACCGCCCGCAGCTTGGCGATGTCCATGTTGCCCTTGAACGGGTTGGCGCTGGTCACTTCGAGGCCGGCGTCGGTCACCAGTTCCTCCACCGTGCCGCCCTGCAACACGATGTGCGCCTTGGTGGTGGTGAAGTGATAGTTCATCGGCACGACTTTGCCGGGCGAGACGAACACCTTGGCGAGGATGTGCTCGCAGGCGCGGCCCTGATGGGTCGGCAGGAAGTAGTGCATGCCGAAGATGTCGCGGAGCTTGTCTTCGAGCCGGGTATAGGTGGCGCTGCCGGCGTAAGAGTCGTCGGCGGTCAGCATCGCGGCCTGCTGGCGGTCGCTCATCGCGTTGACGCCGGAATCCGTCAGCATGTCGAGGAAGACGTCGTCGTTCTTCAAGAGGAAGGTGTTGTTGCCCGCCTCGGTGATCTTCTCCAGCCGGCGTTCGACCGGCGGCAGGTTGAGTTTCTGCACGATCCGCACCTTGTGCATCTCGAGCGGCACCGCCTCGTTGCCAAAAAACTTCACTGTCGCCATGTCGTCAAACTCCCCCGACCCTTGCCCGCACCGCGCGGGGGCCTTGGCTTATCGGGCAGGCGGGCTTTCTCAATTGCGCTTGATCAAACGATCCGGCGCGCCGCCGGGAGCCCGCCAGGCGGACAGGCGAAACAAATCCCTACTGCGACGAAACCAAATCCATCGGTCGGCGAAAACGTCCGGAAACGGATGGTGGAGTACTGGTAGCGCCAACAAGTCGCCGAAAAGGCGTCGAGGCGAACGAACAGAGCACCCACAGGGGGACCCGACATGATCCGTTTTCCGCGCACCAGCCGTGCCGCCGCGGTCGCCATTGTCGCGATCGGGACCATTGCCATCGCCGCACCCGCGAATGCGGCGCAGACGCTGCCCTTCCCGTTCCTGCCTTTCCTGCCGCAGCCGGAAGCGATGCAGCCGCTGGCCTACGCACCTGTCGAACAGACCGCACCACAACCCCAAGTCGCGCCGCAAGAAGACGAGGACGGCACCGTCGCCGAGCTGCCCGCCCGGTTGAAGCGCCAGATCGTCGCCTATCAGACCCGCGAAGCCCCGGGCACCATCATCGTCGATACGCCCAACACCTATCTGTACTACGTGCTCGGCAGCGGGCGTGCGATCCGGTACGGTATCGGGGTCGGCCGTGATGGCTTCACCTGGTCAGGCGTCAAGGCGGTCGCCAGAAAGGCCGAGTGGCCGGATTGGACGCCGCCGCCGGAAATGATCGCCCGCCAACCCTATCTGCCGCGCCACATGGCCGGCGGCCCGGGCAACCCGCTCGGCGCCCGCGCGATGTATCTCGGCGGCACCGTGTATCGCATCCACGGCACCAACGCGCCGTCGACCATCGGCACCCACGTCTCCTCTGGCTGCATCCGGCTGACCAATGAGGACGTCAAGGATCTGTATTCGCGGGTCAACGTCGGCGCCAAGGTGATTGTGCTGCCCGACAACCGCCGCGCCGCCGATGCCGGCACCGGACGCCGCGGCTGAGTTCGCCCCGGCGGTCAACGATTAGTTAATTCAGAACGCGCGGTCTCTCCGGAGGCCGCGCGTTCTTGCGTCAGGCATCCCATCGCCGCTTACCGCGAGCGTTGTCAGCTAACCGTCAGCACGACGGAACTATCAGTTCTCCCGAGCGCGGCCTGTCTCGTTCTGTGCGCCGCGGCGAAGGGGGACTTGGATGGACAAGCCGATCGACTCCGCGGCCCTGGTATCGCGCCGGCGCCTGCTCGGCATCGCCGGCCTCACGCTGGCAGCGACCTGCACGGCCGCGACGACCGGCCGGGCGCAGCCGGCCGCCGGATGTTCGGCGGTGATCCCGCGGAAATCATCGCAGCAGGATGCCCGCTTCGTCGCGTCCGCGACTTCCGGGCGGCGCTGCGGCTCCTGCCGGTTCTATCAGGCGCCGGACCAGTGCCTGGTGGTCGAAGGGCCGGTCAGCGCGGATTCGGTGTGCAATCTGTGGGCACAGCGCGGTGGCGCACTGGGCTGCGAGCCCGACGGGCCGATCCGGCTGTAATTTCCGGCAACACTCCATCTGCGGCGTTGTTGCCGGCGATATCGCGGCGGTTCGCGGGTCTTTCCACGGCTTGGCGGCCCGCGGGGCTGGCGCGGCTGGCGCCCCCCGCCCCCGGGCTGTATTGTCC
>NZ_JAZDRK010000014.1:0-126433 GCF_047501505.1 Rhodopseudomonas sp. G2_2311 | reverse complement strand
GGCGCGGGCTGCGCGGCGGGGGCCGGTTCTCCGAGCGAGGCGTTGTCGATGTTCATCACCACGCCGCCCTCGAACCGGATCAGGTCGCCCTTTTCGGTAATCCGCATCCGCTGGCCGCGCAGCGTGCCGCCGTCCCATTTGACGTCGACCGGCGCGTCGGAGGTGACGGTGCCTTTGCCCATGTCGATGTCGGCCTGGGTCATCCAGGCCTCGGTGCCGGTCGAATTGTGCAGATAGACGTCCTTGTTCAGCTTCAGAAGCTGTGCCTTGGTTTCGAACTGGCCTTCGCGCGACTCGATGATGACGGTGGACTGGTCCTCCGACTGCACCTTGGCGCGCAGCGTGTGCAGATCGACGTGATCCTGGCTGGTCAGATCCTGGGTGGCGGTGCGGGCCCACATCTCGTAGGGGCGGCCGTCATTGGTGAAGCCGGCCAGATGCGGCGACTCCATCGTGATCTTGGTGCCTGAGACCACTAGATCGCCGACGTCGATCGGCAATTTCGACAGATAGCGGAACGGGTTGAACACCGAGATCGCGATGATCACCGCCATCGACAGCACCACGACCAGCGGCACGGCGAGCCGCAGCGTGCGCACCAAACGGCTGTGGCGCGCCGCTGCCGCGAAGCGCGCCTCCATTCCGGTCTGATAGGACGACAACTGAACCGCTGTCACCGCTGCTCCCGAGCTCGTCTCGCGCGTGTTACGGAGCCGTGCGCTCCGTCCTCCGGAGCGCCGCTTCGAGCGCGGTCTCCAGTCTGCAATACATCCTTAAGCTTATCTTAATCACCCCGGCAGGGGAGGGCCATGGCAGGCCCCGGCCCATCAGACCGAGGAGTATGACCGAAACGCGGCGCAGGGTGCCGCTCGGGCGCAGGAACCTCCGGGCGGGCCGCCCAGCCGGTCACGAATGAGCGAAAATGTCCTCTTCGCTCCAGCCGTCGAGGTCGAGCCGGGCGCGGACGGGCAGGAAGCCGAAGCAGGCGGCCGCCAGCTCGGTGCGATTCTCCCGCGCCAGCATGGTGTCGAGCTTGTCGCGCAGCGCGTGCAGGTGGAGCACGTCGGAAGCGGCGTAAGCGAGTTGCGCGTCGGTCAGGGTATCGGCGCCCCAGTCGCTGGACTGCTGCTGCTTCGACAGATCGACGCCGAGCAGTTCGCGCAACAGGTCCTTCAAGCCGTGCCGGTCGGTGTAGGTTCGGGTCAGGCGCGAGGCGATCTTGGTGCAGTACACCGGCTGCGGCATCACGCCGAACGCCTTGTACAGCGCCGCCAGATCGAATCGGGCGAAGTGGAAGATCTTCACCACGGCCGGATCGCCGAGCAGCTTCTTCAGGTTCGGCGCATCGTTCGACCCTTGCGGGATCTGCACCACATCGGCGCTGCCGTCGCCGTTCGACAATTGCACCACGCACAGCCGGTCGCGATGCGGATGCAGCCCCATCGTCTCGGTGTCGATCGCCACCGAATTTGTATAGCGGGAAAGATCCGGCAGGTCGCCGCGATGCAGGCGGATCGTCATGTGTCGCAAACCTTTGGGCCATGGAGGAGAGCGCCGAACGCCCCGAATCGGCAGCCCAACCTATCGCCCCGATCCGCGCGACGCGAGGGGCGGCGCCACCTTGCGGTGGACGTCTCGAACCGATGTCGATGTGAAGAGATGCGGATACGAGAAGAAGGGCGTGGGCAATGGTGCCCAGGAGAGGACTCGAACCTCCACGGTGTTACCCACTGGTACCTGAAACCAGCGCGTCTACCAATTCCGCCACCTGGGCCCGGGGCGCTTGATAGGGAGGCGTTACGGAAAAGTCAAATGGCTTCCGCCAACCAAATCCGCTGTACACCGGAAGGTTGATGGCGTAACGCGAAACCGCCAGAATGTCCGCGAATTCCCGGACGTCTAAAGACGCTCCTCCGCGATCAGGATCAGCCCGCATGACTTCGAATATCGACACGCTCGTCACGGTTTTCGGTGGCTCCGGCTTCCTCGGCCGGCACGTCGTCAGCGCGCTGGCGCGGCGCGACTATCGGATTCGGGTCGCGGTGCGCCGGCCGGAGCTCTCTGGGCATCTGCAGCCGCTCGGCCGCGTCGGCCAGATCCACGCCGTGCAGGCGAATCTGCGTTACCCCGAATCGGTCGCGGCGGCGATGCGCGGCGCGCATGTGGCGATCAACCTGGTCGGCATCCTCGCCGAAGGCGGCGCGCAGAAGTTCGACGCGGTGCAGGGCAGCGGCGCCGCCAACGTGGCGCAGGCCGCGGCGGCCGCCGGCGCCCGGATGGTGCATGTCTCGGCGATCGGCGCCGATCCGAACTCGCCCGCCCGCTACGCCCGCAGCAAGGCGGCCGGCGAACAGGCGGTGCTCGCCGCCGTGCCGCAGGCCACCATCTTCCGTCCCTCGGTGGTGTTCGGCCCCGAAGATCAGTTCACCAACCGCTTCGCGGCGCTGGCGCGGTTGTCGCCGGTGTTGCCGCTGGTCGGGGCCGATACCAAGCTGCAGCCGGTCTATGTCGGCGATGTTGCGACCGCCATCGCCGATGCGGTCGACGGTCTGGCCAAGCCGGGCGCGACCTACGAACTCGGCGGTCCGGAACAGCTGACGATGCGCGAAATCATGCGCATCATTCTGCAGACCACCGATCGCAATCCGCTGCTGGTGCCGCTGCCGTTCGGCCTCGCCAGCCTGCAGGCGTTGCTGCTGCAATTCGCGCCGGGCGCCTTCAAGCTGACGCCGGATCAGGTGCGGATGCTCGAGGTCGACAACGTGGTGTCGGAAGCCGCCAAGTCGGCCGGGCTGACGCTGCAGGGCCTCGGCATTCAGCCCGATTCGCTGCAGGCGATCGTGCCGTCCTATCTGTGGCGGTTCCGCAAGACCGGCCAGTTCGCGCGCAAGACCGCGTAAGCGAACCGCAGCGGCGTCCGTCAAGGACGCCGCGTTCCGCGAGACGTTGTTACCGCCCCAGCGCCAGCGCGATCAGGCCGAGCGTGCCGACGATCACGCGCCACCAGGCGAACAGCTCGAAGCCGTGGCGGGTGACGTAGCTGAGGAAGGTCTTCACCACGATGATCGCGGTGATGAACGACACCACGAAGCCGATCGCCACGATGATCAGGTTGTCGGCGGTCATGTCGGCGTGGTTCTTGTAGAGATCGTACACGAACGCGCCGAGCATCGTCGGGATCGCCAGGAAGAACGAGAATTCGGCCGCCGAGCGCTTGTCGGTGCCGAGCAGCATCGCCGCCACAATGCTGGCGCCCGAGCGCGACACGCCCGGGATCATCGCGGTGCACTGCGCGCAGCCGATATAGAAATAGGTCAGCAGCGGGAACGCGGTGGCGTCGTGATAGCGCGGCTTCAGGTCGAGCTGGTCGACCCACAGCAGGATCGCGCCGCCGACGATCAGCGAAAAGCACACCACCCACGGATTGAACAGGTAGTGCTTGATATAGCCGCCGAATGCCGCGCCGATCACCGCTGCCGGGAGAAACGCCACCAGCACCCCGATGACGAAACGGCGGGCATTGGCATCGGTGAACATGCCGAGCGCGATTCGCCACAATTTCACGAAATACAGCGCCAGAATTGCCAGGATCGCTCCGAGCTGGATCAGCACCGCGAAGCTCTTCCAGAAGTTGCCTTCGCCGAGATTGAAGAACCGCTCCGCCAGCAACAGGTGGCCGGTCGAAGATACCGGCAGGAATTCAGTGACACCCTCGACGATGCCGAGAATGACGGCTCTGATGATATCGATGAGCATGGAATTGTCCGCTGCAAGGGATCGGGCGCCCGCGAGGCCGGACCTTGTCGCCTATTCCCCAAGGGGTCGCAACGTCAAAAATGCGCCTTTCGGTGCCTTGCGTCCGCGTCGCATGAGACTAGTTTGGCCGCCTCCCGAAGAGCCTTTTCGATGCGATCCGCCACGGTTTGTTAAGCTCTTCGAAACTATCTAGGTCAGCATGTACACCCTGTTCCACCACCCGTTCTGCCCGCTGTCGCGGTTCATCCGCCTTGCGCTCGGCGAACACGGTCTCGATCTCAGGTTGGTGGAGGAGCGGTCCTGGGAGCGGCGAACGGCCTTCCTGGCGCTCAATCCGGCCGGAAGCACGCCGGTCCTGGTTGCAGAGGGGCGCCCCCCGATTCCCGGCGCCGGTGTGATCGCCGAGTTCCTCGACGAAGTGCACGGCGTTGAAATGGGTGACCGGCGGCTGCTGCCGCAGTCCACCGCCGAACGCATCGAGGTGCGGCGGCTGCTGTCGTGGTTCAATGACAAGTTTTTCGAAGAGGCCTCCGGCCCGCTGATGACCGAGCGCATCTACAAGCGCTTCATGAGCGAGGAGGACGGCGGCGGGCCGCCGGCGATGGACGTGATCCGCGCCGCCAATGCCAATGTGCGCTATCATCTGGCCTATATCGGCTGGCTGGCGCGCACCCGGAACTTTCTCGCTGGCGATCGCATGACCTATGCGGATCTCGCCGCCGCGGCACACCTGTCGGCGATCGACTATCTGGGCGACGTGCCATGGATCGAGGACGAGGCGGCAAAGGCCTGGTATGCGCGGATCAAATCGCGCCCCTCGTTCCGTCCGCTGCTGAGCGAATGGCTCGCAGGCGTGCCGGCGTCACGGACCTACGTGGATCTGGATTTCTGACCATCGCCGACGGACAGCCCGCATCGGCCGCACCCGGCGATGCGTTGAAGGCGGAAATCGCCGACCAGGCACGCGCGCTCGGCTTTGATGCCTTCGGAATTTGCGCGCCGGACTCGATTCCCGAAGCGCCGGCGCGGCTGCGCGCGTTTCTCGACGCCGGTTATCACGGTGACATGGCCTGGCTTGCCGATCGTCCCGAGCGCCGCTCCGATCCGCGGGTGATGTGGAGCGAGGTCCGAAGCGTGATCCTGCTCGGCTTCAATTATGGTCCGGATACCGATCCGCGCGCCGTGCTGACGCGAAAGGATCGCGGTGCGATCTCGGTCTATGCGCAGGGCGATGATTATCACGATGTCATCAAGGCCCGGCTGAAGCAGTTCGCCCGCTGGCTGGTCGCCACCGCCGGCGGCGACGTCAAGGTGTTCATCGATACCGCGGCGGTGATGGAAAAGCCGCTGGCGCAGGCCGCTGGCCTCGGCTGGCAGGGCCGGCACACCAATCTGGTGTCGAAAGGCCGCGGGTCCTGGATGTTTCTCGGCGCGGTGTTCACCACGCTCGATCTGCCGCGGGATGCCGCCGAGCACGATCATTGCGGCTCATGCCGCGCCTGCCTGGACGCCTGTCCGACCGGCGCGTTTCCGGCGCCGTATCAGCTCGATGCCCGGCGCTGCATCTCGTATCTGACGATCGAACACAAAGGCCCGATCCCGCGCGAGTTTCGCGCGCGCCTCGGCAACCGGATCTACGGCTGCGACGATTGTCTCGCCGCCTGCCCCTGGAACAAGTTCGCCCAGGCCGGTCGCGAGGCCAAGCTCGCCGCCCGCGACGGCTTGCGCGCGCCGGCGCTCAGTGAGTTGGTGGCGCTCGATGACCCGTCATTCCGGGCGCTGTTCACCAAATCACCGGTGAAGCGCATCGGCCGCGATCGCTTCATCCGCAACGTGCTGATCGCGATCGGCAATTCGGGCGACCGCGAGCTGGCGCCCGAGGCCGAACGGCTGCTCGCCGATCCCAGTCCGGCGATCCGCGGTGCCGCGGCGTGGGCGCTGGGGCAACTGCTGCCGCCTGAGCGCTTCGCGGCCCTGAAGGCGGCGCATCTTGCCGGTGAGGCCGATGACGGTGTGCGGGCAGAGTGGGGCGGAGACGCTGCTGAGTAGGGCGCTCCCTCCCCCCCAACAGATCGTCATCCCTCGCGAAGGCGAGGGATCTAGTATCCCAGGGCGCCCACGAGCCGATCTCTCTGGAATACTGGTTCGCCCGCCTGCGCGGGCGATGACGATTTATGATGCGGTTATGATGCGGCTGGGCGACGCCGGGCGGGCCCCGCTGTCAGCCCAGCTCCTCGACCGCAGCCAGCATCCGGGCGATGTCCTGCGGGCGGCTGAGCCGGTGGTCGCCGTCCTGGATCATGGTCAGGACCACGTCGTCGGTCGGTAGCCGCTCAGCCAGTTCGAAGGCGTGGCGCCACGGCACGTCTTCGTCCTGTTTGCCTTGCAGGATGCGCACCGGGCAGCCGACCTCGATCATGCCGCCGAGCACGAGGTGATGGCGGCCGTCTTCGATCAACGCCTTGGTGATCGGGTAGGGCTCACCGTATTCCGAGGGGCGATGCCAGACGCCCTTGGTCTCGATCTCGGCGCGAATCTCGGGTGAAAAACCCTTCCACATCAGCGCTTCGGTAAAATCCGGCGCCGGCGCGATCAGCACCAATCCGGCCAGCTTGGCGGCCGACTCGCCGCCGCGGCGGCGCAGGGCGCGGGCCAGCAGCAGCGCCATCCAGCCGCCCATCGATGAGCCGACCACGATTTGCGGACCGCGCGCGTAGGCGTCGAACACCGCCAGGCTCTCTTCCAGCCAGCGGCCGATGGTGCCGTCGGCGAAGCTTCCGGAGGATTCGCCATGGCCGGAATAATCGAACCGGACGCAGGCGCGGCCGCGCGCTTCGGCCCATTGGTCGAGCGCGGTCGCCTTGGTGCCGGTCATGTCGGAATTGAAGCCGCCGAGCCAAAACAGCCCAGGGGAGGCGCCCGGCCGGGGGCGGACCGCAATCCGCCGCGCCGCGGCGCCATCGCCGACGGTGATGAAGTCCGGCGCCGGTTCGGATGGTTTTGTCATGGATCAACAACCTCGTTGCCGGGTTGGTTTGCAGTACGCGGCGAGGCGCCGTCAATGCCGGCGCCTCAGGGCGTAGCGCGACGGAAGCCGCGCGGCGAAGTGGCCGGCTTTGCGTTTATGCGGAAGTCGGCTTGCCGCTCGGCGGTTCTTCCGCCACACTGCGCGCGGATCAAAAAGGGCATTGACCCTGGTATCGACGCTGAGTGGTTTTGCGTCGGATCGCGCTTCGACCTATATGAAGCGCGCGGATCCGACCAGCAGCCGTACCTGCCTCGATCCCATCGTTCGCCGTCAACGTTCACAAGTGTGGAGAAGAACCCATTCGCCGTCCCAACAGAGCGCCGCCCCCCGTAGCCAAGGACGGGCCGCGCACCAACGATGAAATCCGCAATTTCGAGATCCAGCTGATCGACCAGACCGGTGTGAACCAGGGCAAGGTCGAGACCATTGTCGCGATCAAAATGGCAATGGACGCAGGCATGGATCTGGTCGAGATTTCGCCGACCTCGTCGCCGCCGGTCTGTAAGATCATGGACTACGGCAAGTACAAGTATTCGGCGCAGAAGAAGGCCGCCGAGGCGCGCAAGAAGCAAAAGATCGTCGAGATCAAGGAGATCAAGCTCCGCCCGATGATCGACGACCACGATTACAACGTGAAGATGAAGGCGATGCTGCGCTTCTTCGAGGAAGGCGACAAGGTCAAGATCACCTTGCGCTATCGGGGACGCGAAATGGCTCACCAGGAGATCGGCACCAAGCTGCTCGAAAAGGTGAAGAACGACGTCGCTGAAATCGCCAAGGTCGAGCAGGACCCCCGCTTCGAAGGCCGTCAGGTCGTGATGGTGCTGGCGCCGCGCTGACGCGGATCCGGGTTTTCGATTTCAGAACGAACAAGGCCCGCCAGCGATCTGACGGGCCTTTTTCTTTGCCGCTTTCTTTGCCGTGGCGTTCACCCGTCGTTTGGCAGGACGCGTCGGCGGTGCTCGATCTTCCGCCTTACACGTTGCCAACCGGCCTCCGCTCTGCCATAAGCGCAGCCTTCATCGCCCGGCTGATCAAGGGCTGCCGTGGCGATGGCCCTGCCGACCTGCCTCGATCTTGAGAATGGTCGTGCAATTTCAACGCTCTAACGAGCATGTCCGCCGCCGCAGAGCGCCCCCGGGGCGCTTTTCGCGCGTGGCAAAGGAGAGCCAAATGCCCAAGTTGAAGACCAAATCGGGCGCCAAAAAGCGCTTCAAAGTGACCGCCACCGGCAAGGTGATGTCCGCCCAGCGTGGCAAGCGCCACGGCATGATCAAGCGTACCAAGAAGCAGATCCGTCAGCTTCGCGGCACCCGCGCGATCTTCAAAACCGACGGCGACAACATCAAGAAGTATTTCTTGCCGAACGCCTGACCGTTCACGCCGCGCCTTGCGCGGCAGCCTCATCGGGCCGCATCGCGGCCGTCCAAACCAAATTCAGATGAAGGAGATCAGTCATGGCTCGCGTTAAACGCGGTGTGACGGCTCACGCCAAGCATAAGAAGGTCTACAAGCTCGCCAAGGGTTATCGCGGTCGTCGGAAGAACACGATCCGCACCGCCAAGGCTGCGGTCGACAAGGCCGGCCAGTACGCGTTCCGGGATCGCAAGCGCAAGAAGCGGACGTTCCGCGCGCTGTGGATCCAGCGCCTCAATGCCGCGGTGCGTCCGTTCGGCATGACCTACAGCGTGTTCATCAACGGCCTGTCGAAGTCCGGCATCGTCGTCGACCGCAAGGTGCTGTCGGATCTCGCGATCAACGAGCCGGCGGCGTTCCAGGCGATCGCCGAGAAGGCCAAGGCTGCGCTCGCGGCCTGAGGTTCATTCGAGGCCGCATCGGCGGCCCCGACGTTCAACGGGTTGACCGTCATCGCCGGGCTTGACCCGGCGATCCATCTTTCGAGAAGCGATGGATGCCCGGGTCAAGCCCGGGCATGACTTCTTGAGAGGAACGGCGGCTCATGTCCAATCTCGAAAACCTGCAATCCCAAATCCTCGCCGATATTGCGGCGGCTTCAGACGAGGCCGCGCTCGAAGTGGTCCGTGTCGGAGCGCTCGGCAAGAAGGGCTCGATCTCGGCGCTGCTCGCCACGCTCGGCAAGATGGACCCCGAGCAGCGCAAGACCGAGGGCGCCGCGATCAATCGGGCCAAGGAAGCGGTGACCGAGGCGCTGACCGCCCGCCGCGACGTGCTGAAGGCCGCCGCGCTCGACGCCAAGCTCGCCGCCGAAACCATCGACGTCACCTTGCCGATGCGCGAGCCCGCCGCCGAGCAGGGCCGGCTGCATCCGCTCAGCCAGGTGTGGGACGAGCTCACCGCGATCTTCGCCGACATGGGCTTCTCGATCGCCGAAGGTCCGGACATCGAGACCGACGACTACAACTTCACCAAGCTGAACTTCCCCGAAGGCCATCCGGCCCGGGAGATGCACGACACCTTCTATTTCAACCCGAAGGAAGACGGCTCGCGCCTCTTGCTCCGCACCCACACCTCGCCGGTGCAGGTCCGGACCATGCTGTCGCAGCGGCCGCCGATCCGGGTGATCTGTCCTGGCCGTACCTATCGCAGCGACTCGGACCAGACCCACACGCCGATGTTCCATCAGGTCGAAGGCCTGGTGATCGACAAGGGCAGCCATCTCGGCCACCTGAAGTGGATCCTGCACGAGTTCTGCAAGGCGTTCTTCGAGGTCGACAACGTCAATATGCGGTTCCGGCCGTCGTTCTTCCCGTTCACCGAGCCGTCGCTGGAAGTCGATATCCAGTGCCGCCGCGGCAAGGACGAGATCCGGTTCGGCGAAGGCGAAGACTGGCTGGAGATTCTCGGCTGCGGCATGGTGCACCCGAACGTGCTGACCGCCTGCGGCCTCGATCCGGACGAGTATCAGGGCTTCGCCTGGGGCATGGGCATCGATCGCATCGCGATGCTGAAATACGGCATGAGCGACCTGCGGCAGCTGTTCGAAGCCGACGTGCGCTGGCTCAATCACTACGGCTTCAAGCCGCTCGACATCCCGACGCTGGCGGGGGGATTGAGTTCGTGAGTTGGACGTGCGCTGGCGCGGTGCTCGGCGCAAGTGCCCTCACCCCAACCCTCTCCCGCAAGCGGGAGAGGGGGCAGGCCGCGGCTTGCGGGAGCTGATCGACTGAACTTGAGCGCCTTGAGTTGAAGACAGTTAGTCATTGAGATGATTGAAGACCTCACAACGCCGCACGGCGAGCTCCCTCTCCCGCTTGCGGGAGAGGGTTGGGGTGAGGGCGAGGCGGGGACGGAGCTTGCGATGGACGATTCGAAGCAGCCGACTCCGAAACCGAGCTGGAACGTCCCCCCGAGCCAGCGCCGCCATGCGCGCGAGCTGCGCAAGAAATCCACCGACGCCGAGCGATTGATGTGGGGCGAGCTGCGCGACAAGAAGCTCAATGGGTTTTCGTTCAAGCGGCAGGTGCCGATCGGGCCGTACATCGCCGACTTCGCCTGCCATGCGAAAAAGCTGGTGGTCGAGATCGACGGCGGGCAGCATTTCTCGGACGACAGTGAGCGCAGCGATGCTGCGCGGACGGCGGCGATCGAAGCGCGCGGGTTTCGGGTAGTCCGCTTCAGCAATTCCGAGGTGATGGGCAATCGTGAGGGCGTGTTGCAGAGCATTGCGACCGAGCTTGCGGCAAGGGCCCTCACCCCAACCCTCTCCCGCAAGCGGGAGAGGGAGCGCGCCGAGCGCGCGGCCAAGCCACGGCTTACACAAGCCAATTCAACACAGCGCCCGTCATCAGACGATTCGGACTAACCATATGACCCGCAGCCTCTCCATTCGGCACGGCCCACCCCTCTCCCGCTTGCGGGAGAGGGGTGGGGTGAGGGCGACGCGGGCACGACCTTGAGCATTCAGCACGACGCGCTCACCGCGCGGCCAGACGGAAGTAACAACCGATGAAACTGACCCTCTCCTGGCTGAAAGATCATCTCGACACCGACGAGCCGCTGGAAAAGCTCGCCGACAAGCTCACCATGATCGGGCTTGAGGTCGAGGGCATCGAGGACAAGGCGAAGGTGCTGGCGCCGTTCATCATCGCCAAGGTGCTGACCGCCGCCAAGCACCCCAACGCCGACAAGCTGCAGGTCTGCACGGTGGACGTCGGTGACGGCGGCGCGCCCGTGCAGGTGGTATGCGGCGCGCCGAATGCGCGCGCCGGCCTCGTCACCGTGTTCGCGCCGCCCGGCACCTATATTCCGGCCAAGGACTTCACGCTCGGCATCGGCAATATTCGCGGCGTCGAAAGCCGCGGCATGCTGTGCTCTGCGGCCGAGCTGGAAATCTCCGAAGATCACGACGGCATCATCGAGCTGCCGGCCGATGCGCCGGTCGGAACGCCCTATGCCGCCTGGGCCGGGCTCGGCGATCCGGTGCTCGACATCAACCTGACGCCAAACCGGCAGGACTGCGCCGGCGTGCACGGCATCGCGCGCGATCTCGCCGCCGCCGACATGGGCAAGTTCAAGGACCCGGGTATCAAGCAGATCAAGGGTGAATTCCCGTGCCCGGTCAGTGTCACGGTCGAAGACAGCAAGCTGTGCCCCGGTTTCGCGCTGCGGCTGGTGAAGGGCGTCAAGAACGGCCCGTCGCCGGAATGGCTGCAGAAGCGCCTGACGGCGATCGGGCTGCGCCCGATCAACGCGCTGGTCGACATCACCAACTACCTGACGTTTGATCGCTCGCGCCCGCTCCACGTGTTCGACGCCGCCAAGGTGAAGGGCAATCTGGTGGTGCGCCGCGCCAAGGACGGCGAAGCGCTGCTGGCGCTCGACGGCCGCACCTACACGCTCGATTCGTCAGTCTGCGTGATCGCCGACGATCACGGCGTCGAATCGCTCGCCGGCATCATGGGCGGTGAGGTGTCCGGCTGTTCGGCCGAGACCACCGACGTGCTGATCGAATCGGCGTTGTGGAACGAGATCAACATCGCCCAGTCTGGCCGCAAGCTCGGCATCAACACCGATGCGCGTTACCGCTTCGAGCGCGGCGTCGATCCGGCCTTCATGCTGCCCGGGCTCGAACTCGCCACCAAGCTGGTGATGGAGTTCTGCGGCGGCACGCCGTCGGACGTGGTGGTGGTCGGCAATCCGTTCGCCGACGACAAGATCATCGACTTCCCGCTCGCCGAGGTGAAGCGGCTGGCCGGCATCGAGGTGTCGCTCACCGAGATCCGCCGTATCCTCAATCATCTCGGCTTCACGGTCGTCGGTCAGGCGCCGGTGGTGAAGGTCGCGGTGCCGTCGTGGCGCAGCGACGTCCACGGCAAGGCCGATATCGTCGAGGAAATCGTCCGGATCGTCGGCGTCGACAAGGTGCCGCTGACGCCGTTCGAGCGCGGCGATGCCCCGCGCAAGCCGGTGCTCACCCAGATCCAGAACCGCACCCGCCGCGCCAAGCGTGCGCTGGCGGCGCGCGGCCTGACCGAGGCGGTAACCTGGTCGTTCATCTCCAAGCCGTTCGCCGAAGCGTTCGGTGGCGGCCAGCCGGAGCTGGCGCTCGCCAATCCGATTGCGTCCGATCTGTCCGACATGCGGCCGAGCCTGCTGCCCGGCCTGATCGCGGCCGCCCAGGCCAACGCCGATCGCGGTTCGGCCGATCTGGCGCTGTTCGAAGTCGGGCAGGTATTCAAGGGCGACCGGCCGCAGGATCAGTTCATGGCTGCGAGCGGCGTCCGCCGCGGCGTTGCGTCCTCCGCCGGCCTCGGCCGGCATTGGTCGGGCTCGGCGCAGGCGACCGCGCTCGATGCCAAGGCCGATGCGTTCGCGGTGCTGGCTGCGGCCGGTGCGCCGATGGCGGGTTTGCAGATCGCCACCAACAAGCTGCCGGCCTGGCTGCATCCGGGCCGCTCCGGCGCGATCCAGATCGGACCGCAGAATGTGCTCGGTTATTTCGGCGAGCTGCATCCGCGGGTGCTCGAACAGCTCGGGGCCGATGGCCCGCTGGTGGCGTTCGAGGTGATCCTGGAAAAGATCCCCGATCCGAAGCAGCGGCCGACCCGCGCCAAGCCGGCGCTGGAATTGTCTGCGTTCCATCCGGTGTCGCGCGACTTCGCGTTCATCGTCGATCGCAAGGTCGCGGTTGCCGATATCGTCCGTGCCGCGCAGGGCGTCGACAAGAAGCTGATCACTTCGGTCAGCGTGTTCGACGTCTATGAAGGCAAGGGCATCGATCCCGACAAGAAGTCGGTGGCGATTGCCGTGACGCTGCAGCCGCGCGACAAGACCATGACCGATCAGGAGATCGAAGCGGTCGCGGCCAAGATCGTTGCGGAAGTCACCAAGAAGACCGGCGGCAGCCTGCGCGGCTGAGGCCGCTCAGCGCCACCACGACGGCGTGCCGCTCGCGGTGGCGGGCGGGCGCTGCTCGCGCTGACGCTGCGGTTCGCGCCGCGGCTTCTGTTTACGTGCGGGCTTCTCTGGCGCGGGCTCCTTGACGGCGCCGATCTTTTTCAGCGCAGCGTCGGCGGCGCGCTCGCCGGATTCCCAGGCGCCCTGCACCGTGCCGAATAGCGTTTCGTGGGTCGCTTCACCGGCAAAGAACAGATTGCCGAGCGGCTCGCCCAGCACCTTGCGCGACGGCTGGCCGCCTGGCTCCGCAGCCGACATCGCGCCCAGCACGTAGGGCATCTCGTTCCAGCGCGTCACCGCCTTGCGCTCGACGGCGCCCGCGATGTCGCTGCCGAACAGCTTGCCGAGCCATTCGATCGCGAAATCCTGCATCGCGGCTTCGCCCTGCGCGGCGAGCTGGCGCCCGAACGAGCCGGCGACGTCCACCGTGCACAGCGAGGTCCCGCCGATATTGCCCACCAGCGTCGCGGTGCGGATGTCGTCGGCGCGTTCGATGATGGTCTCGTCGCGCGACAGCCCGAGCGGGTTACCTTTGAACTGCAGCGCGATGCGGTCGGTGCTGCCGAGATTCAGCCGTGCCGCGGCGTCGAGCTGCCGTTTCGGCAGTTCGGGGGAGAACGCCAGATTGCCCGAGGTCAGCACGTTGGTCGACGCGGTGACGATGATGGCGCGCGCACCGATCCGGCCGGCTGTGGTTTCGACCGCGAGGTCGCGCCCGCTCCACACGATCCGTTTCACCGGCGTCGACAGTGCAATCGGCAACGAGGACGCGAGCTGAGTCAGCAGACTGCCGACGCCCTGCGGGCAGCCGAGCAGCGCGGTGCGGTCCAGCGTCCGCGCCGCATCCATCGCCGACAGCGCGCGCAGGTCCTTGCTGGTGGTCGCGGGGCCCAGCACATATTCGATGGTCGCCGCCCAATCGCCGAGATCGTTCGGCAGCGCGGCGGCGCAGGAAATATCGGCCTTGCCGCGTGACGCATCGCTGATGGCGCGGGTGGCACGGACGTAGGCCGCGAGAAAATCCTCGGTCTCGCGCGAGCGGGCGTTGCGGCGTCCGATCCTGACCTTCTGGCCGGGTGCGACCGGCGTCACCGCAAAGCCGGAGCTGCGCGCCAGCCGGACCAGCGGGTTGCTGTCGGGGTTGTGCAGCCAGCGCGCGCCGCGGTCGAACGGCGCTGCGAAGCTGGTGGTATCGGTGACGCAGCGGCCGCCGATCTCCGAGGCGGCCTCGACCACGATCACCTTGCGGCCGGCCGCCACGATCCGCCGCGCCGCCGCGATTCCGGCGGCGCCGGCACCGACCACCACCACCTCCGCCTCGCGCGGCAGGGCGGCGCTCGCCCGCCCGCCCAACACGGGCAGCAACGCAAGGCCGGCAGTGGCGCCGAGCAGGCCCTCGAGCAGGCTGCGTCGCGAAATCGTCATGGCATGGTTTCCGAAAGCTTGGAGGCGGCCGGGGCGATCGACCGGCGTGGCCAATGGCGGCCGGCGCGGCGACTATCCGGTGGGGCGACGGTGCGGCGTCCCGCGACTGTGACCAATGTGTTGAACTCCGTCGCGTTTTGCGTCGTCCGCCGACTGTTTCGGCGGTGCCGCACTGCCCGGCCGACCCCGTCAACTTGCCGGAATCGCCTCCGGCCGGCAACCGTTCGTGGTGAACGATGCGTAACTGCGCGAGGAACCAGATGAACTAAACTGCAACGGCTTTGCTCGACGATCGTCCACGAACGCGATGTGACGATATCGCAGCAATGATCCCGCAGGAGCGCAGCAATGGGTGTGGTGCTCGAGACCATCGGCAAGTTGATCGCCAGCTACTTGCAGAAGGAAGAGCCCGGCTACGAGCCGTTCACCCCGAGCGATCCCGACCATCTACGTACCATCATGGAGCCCGGCGACGTCCTGCTGGTCGAGGGCAACAGCCGGATCGCCGGCATCATCAAGTACCTGACGCAGTCGACCTGGTCGCACGCCGCCCTCTATGTCGGGCCGATCGACGGGGTGACCGAGCCGGACGGCGAGCCGCACGTGCTGGTCGAGGCCAATATCGGCGAAGGGGTGAGTTCGTCGCCGCTGTCGCGGCACCTTGCCTACCACACGCGGGTGTGTCGCCCCGTCGGCCTTTCTTACGAGGATCGTCACACGGTGTGTCGCTACGCGATCAATCGCATCGGCTTCGGCTACGACACCAAGAACATCATCGACCTGATGCGTTACCTGGTGCCGCTGCCGCTGCCGCAGCGATGGCGCCGCCGCATGATCGCGCTCGGCTCAGGTGACCCGACCAAGATCATTTGTTCGGCGCTGATCGCGCAGGCGTTCGAGGCGGTGCGCTATCCGATCCTGCCGAAGATCACCAAGGCCGGCAGCCGTGCGGCGCGGCGCGAGATCCTGCACATCCGGCACTCGTCGCTCTACATGCCGCGCGACTTCGATATCTCGCCGTATTTCGAGGTGGTGAAGCCGACCATCGTCAACGGCTTTGACTACACCGCGCTGCATTGGGCCGACAAACCGAAGCCGGTCGAGAGTGACGGCCCGTTCGCGCCGCCGATCGATGCGACTGAAAGTGAGCCGTCGCTGGTGACGCAGACCGCCAAAGCCGATCCGGCCCTCGATCTCGCCGGGTCGCCGAGGCTTGGCGCAGTTGCCTAAACCTCAGCGTCCGTCGCACCAGCCATCGCGATGTCCGCCGCCATAGGCCCGGGCATAGCCGCCGTCGAGCAGCGCGCTGGACACGCTGGCGGTGCGTTTGGTTGCGACGTCCGCCACGACGCGGCCCTGATATTTGTCGGGGCCGATGTTGTAGATCGCGACCTCACCCTCGGCGAGCAGCCGACGCAGCGCCTCGGCGGCGGCTTCGGCCATCCGCAATTCGCGGGCGCATTGCGCCTTCAGCTCCGGCGCATCGATGCCGCGCAGCCGCACCCGCGTGCGCAGGTCCGTGCCCGGCCACAGATGCACCCGCGCATCGAAGGTGTCGCCGTCGATGGTGTACAGCACGTCGACCGGATGCCGGGTGGTCGGGTTGCCGGCGCGCCGCCACACCGTCTCGCTGTCGTTCTCGATCCCCTGCGAAGCCGGCGGCTGCAGCCACGGCAGGTGCAGCCAATGCCGTGCCGGTAGCATCGTGCCGGCCGCAACGCCGAGCACGAACACCCACGGCCACAGCCGGCTGCGCCAGGGCAGCCGCGAAATCCGGACCGGATTCGTTCTCGGGTGTGGGGACATTCCTATGATAGCCCGAGTCGGCAGATGTCGCAACAATCCCGCGCAATCACCGGTTGCGGTGAGCCCGTGACGCCCCGCCAAAGCCTCAGAAGTCGGATGCGATGCCTTTGACTTCCCAGTCGCCGTAGCGGGTCGGCTCGGGACCCTTCGGGCCCTGGACTTCCTTGGCGCGGGCTTCGGCGTGCTTGGCGGCTTCGACGCGGCGGGCTTCGGCTTCGGCGAGGGCGCGCTTGGCCGCTTCGGGGAGATCCTTGCGCGGCGGGGCGGCATCCGTCGTGGCGGACTTCGGATCGGGGTTTGTCATCGGCGGACGCCTTTCTTCATCGCGCGGGGCGCAGGCCATTACCGGCAGGTGCGACGGCGATTCTTACATTTGGCATATTCGAATGCCATCCACGGCAGACCAGCGCGCGGCCTCGCGCGGCGTCTCTCCTCCTGCTGTGATACCCTCAATCCATGCCTGCTCCAAGATTCGCCCAAGCTTCCGAGGTGCCCGGCCTCGCTGCGCGCCGCATTGCCGCGGACATTCTGGATGGGGTGCTGCAGAAGCGCCGTATGCTCGACGACCAGCTCGAAGGCCCGGCTGCGCATCCGGGTCTGAAGACGCTGTCGGATCGCGACCGCGCGCTGATGCGCCGGCTGGTGGCGACGATCCTGCGCAGGCTCGGAACGCTGGAAGGACTGCTCGCCAAGCTGCTCGATCGCGGCGTGCCGACCGATGCGCCGCGCGCCAAGAGTGCGCTGTTGATCGGCGCCGCGCAAATTCTCTGGATGGACGTGCCGGATCACGCCGCCGTCGATCTGTCGGTACGGCTGGTGCAATCCGACCGTCGCGCCGCCAAATATGCCGGCCTCGTCAATGCCGTGCTGCGCCGTTGTGCGCGCGAAGGCCAGCCGCTGGTCGAGGAACTGGCGGCCGGCACGCCCGACGTGCCGCAATGGCTGCTGGCGCGCTGGAGCGCGCATTATGGCGCCGACACCGCGCGCGCGATCGCGCAGGCGATCAGCCACGAACCCTCACTCGACCTCACGGTGAAATCCGACCCGGCGCATTGGGCAACGCGGCTGCATGGCGAAGTGCTGCCGACCGGCACCGTGCGCACGCTGCTGCAGGGCTCGGTGCGGATGCTGCCGGGCTTTGATGAAGGCCAGTGGTGGGTGCAGGACGCTGCGGCCGCGCTTCCGGCCCGGCTGTTCGGCGATATAGCCGGCAAGAGCGTCGCCGACCTTTGTGCGGCCCCCGGCGGCAAGACGGCGCAACTCGCCGCTGCCGGTGCCCGGGTCACCGCGATCGACCGCTCGCCCGCTCGCGTGGCGCGGTTGCGCGAAAATCTGGCGCGGCTGTCGCTCAAGGTCGAAACCGGCGTCGCTGATGCGGCCGAATGGCGGGGCGATGCGACCGCCGAGTTCGACGCGGTGCTGATCGACGCGCCGTGCGCCTCGACCGGCACGATCCGGCGCCATCCCGACGTCGCCTGGCTGAAGCAGGAGAGCGACATCGGCGCGCTCGCTGCGGTTCAGAACCGGCTGTTGAAGAAGGCGGCGTCGCTGCTGCGGCCCGGCGGTACGCTGGTATATTGCACCTGTTCGCTCGAGCCGGAGGAGGGCGAGCAGGCGATCGCCGCGCTGCTCGACGCCGAGCCGTCGATGCGGCGGCAGCCGATCGACCCGGCGGAAGTCGCCGGCCTCACCGAGATCGTCACGGCTGACGGTGCGCTGCGGACCCTGCCGTGTCATCTGCCGCACAGCGATCCGCGGCTCGCCGGGCTCGACGGCTTCTACGCTGCACGGCTAGTGAAGTCGTTGTAATCCTTCGAGATTAGTCGCCTGTGGAACGTGGCGCAGCAGCGCCCGTCCACATTCGCCTATCGCCAGGGTGTGTGAACGCCAATTCCAGATTAAAAGGATTCGCAACGAATTTTCGTTAACTTGAGGTTGCTTTGGTCCAGAACAATCTTTCGTCTCCGCTGCGCGCATGTCTGCAGAGCCGTTTCAGTCGAAGCTGTACCGGACTGGACGATTGTCCGACGTCTTGCGCGGACTGACGTCGGCCGTCCGCAGGGGGCAGCAACGTGATGCGTACCAACGACCCGGGGCTCTAGCGCAGGTGTCGGCCGCGCCCCGCAGAGGAATTTCGACGCTGATCGTGGGCCGCTTCGCGCGGACCGTGATGGCGCGCGCCTCCAGCGGTTCGGTGGCGGTGACCCGGCTGTGGCCTGGCCGCACCGATCGGCTGATCATTGCGCCGCACGACCTGCGCACCGCGGACGCGACCCGCGCCGCCGAAATCTATGCCGGCCGTTTCGTGTTTGCGGGCAAGATCGTCACCTGCCACGGCCGCTCGATCTTCGATCTCGAACCGCCTTCCGACGATTGGGAAGCCGCGCTGCTCGGGTTCGGCTGGCTGCGCCATCTGCGCGCCGCCGACACGGCGATCACCCGGGCCAACGCCCGTTCGCTGGTCGACGACTGGCTCAGCAATATGTCGCGCACCGGCCCGGTCGGCCGGCGGCCGGACGTGCTGGCGCGGCGGGTGATCTCGCTGCTGTCGCAGGCTCCGCTGGTGCTGTCCGACACCGACGGCAAGTTCTATCGCCGTTACTTGCGCGGGCTGACCCGTGAAATCCGTGCGCTGCGCTACGCGCTGCTCGATGTCCAGGACGGCGTGCCGCGGCTGCAGGTGCTGATCGCGCTGTGCTACGCGTCGCTGTGCCTCGCCAATCAGGCGCGGCAGATCCGCGGCGCCACCAAGAAGCTGTCGGACGAGCTGCAGCGCCAGATCCTCCCGGACGGCGGCCACATCTCGCGCAATCCGAGCGCGCTGATCGAATTGTTGATCGACCTGTTGCCGCTGCGCCAGACCTTTGCGGCCCGCAACATCGCGCCGCCGCCGGCGCTGCTGAACGCGATCGACCGAATGATGCCGATGCTGCGGTTCTTCCGGCACGGCGACGGCAATTTCGCGTTGTTCAACGGCATGAGCGCGACGCCGTCCGATCTGCTGGCGACGCTGCTCGCCTATGACGACAGCCAGGGCACGCCGCTCGCCAGCATGCCGCATTCGGGTTACCAGCGGATCGATGCCGGCACCACGCTGGTGATCGTCGATGCCGGCACCCCGCCGCCCGCCAATGTCAGCCAGGAAGCGCATGCCGGCTGCCTGTCGTTCGAATTGTCGTCGGGCCCGTGCCGGATCGTGATCAACAGCGGCATGCCGACCACCAATCGCGAAAGCTGGCGCGGCTTTGCCCGCTCGACGGTGGCGCACTCCACCGTCACCTGCCACGACACCTCGTCGTGCAGCTTCGTCGAGCGCACGGCGATGAAGCGCTTCCTGCACGGCGCGCCGGTGGTCGGCGGTCCGCGCCAGGTCGAGAACCGCCGCGAAGAAGTCGCCGGCGGCGTGCTGCTGACGACGTCGCATGACGGCTACCGCGATAAATTCGGCGTGCTGCATCGGCGCGTCCTGGTGGTGAAGCACGACGGCAGCCGGGTCGACGGTGAGGACAGCCTGTCGCCGATGCAGGGTGGCCGGCATCGTGCCGCGCAGGCCGATTACGCCGTGCGCTTCCATTTGCACCCGCTGGTCAAGGCCAGCCGCCTGCACGATGCACGCGGCGTGATGCTGGTGTTGCCCAATCGCGAGGTCTGGACCTTCGAGGCGGCCGACGACAAGGTCGATCTCGAAGAGACGGTATTCTTGGCCGGTAACGACGGACCGCGGCGCTCGACCCAGATCGTGATCCGGCAGAATTCGATCGAGGCCCCGAACGTGCGCTGGAGCTTCATCCGCTCCAATGCGTCGCCGCAGGCGACCAGCGCCCGCCGCGCCGCCCGCCACGAGCCCGAACTGCCGCTCTGAGGCGTCGTCCCGGCGACGGGAATAGCGGTTCGCCAGCAAAACCCGGCAAATCCGCAAGGCTGAACGACCTTGGTCGCCGTTGTGGCAGTCGGCGAAAACTGCTAACCAACGCCCGCCTCGCGCGACTGGCGACCTAGGATGGAGCACCATCGGGAAGCGCGGGACGTATCCGCCGCGCGCCTGGGCATATGTTTCCTTCCATCAGAGGATCTTGCCCCATGACTAAGCCGCGCCGCGTCACCCGTGCCCTTCTGTCCGTTTCCGATAAGACCGGTCTGATCGATTTCGCCAAGGCGCTCGTTGGCCACGGCGTCGAGCTGGTCTCGACCGGCGGCACCGCCAAGGCGATCGCCGCCGCCGGCCTGCCGGTGAAGGACGTCTCTGATCTGACCGGCTTCCCCGAGATGATGGACGGCCGGGTCAAGACCCTGCACCCCAAGGTGCATGGCGGCCTGCTGGCGATCCGCGACAATGCCGAGCACAACAAGGCGATGGCCGATCACGGCATCGCGCAGATCGACCTGCTCGTCGTCAATCTCTATCCGTTCGAAGCCACCGTCGATAAGGGCGCATCTTACGAAGACTGCATCGAGAACATCGACATCGGCGGCCCGGCGATGATCCGCGCGGCGGCCAAGAACCACGACGATGTCGCCGTGGTGGTCGAGGCCAACGATTATCAGGCGGTGCTCGACGAACTGGCCGCCAACAACGGTGCGACCACGCTGAATTTGCGCAAGCGCCTCGCCGCTAAGGCCTATGCCCGCACCGCGGCTTACGATGCGGCGATCTCCAACTGGTTCGCGCTGCAGCTCAAGACCGACGCGCCGGACTTCCGCGCGATCGGCGGCCGGCTGATCCAGTCGCTGCGCTACGGCGAAAACCCGCACCAGACCGCGGCGTTCTACGCCACCCCGGAGAAGCGTCCGGGCGTTGCCACTGCACGCCAGGTGCAGGGCAAGGAGCTGTCCTACAACAACATCAACGACACCGACGCCGCGTATGAGTGCGTCGGCGAGTTCGATGCCAAGCGCACCGCGGCCTGCGTCATCGTCAAGCACGCCAACCCCTGCGGCGTCGCCGAAGGCGCGAGCCTGCTCGATGCCTATCGCAAGGCGCTGGCCTGCGATTCGGTGTCGGCGTTCGGCGGCATCGTGGCGCTCAACCGCACCCTCGATGCGGAAGCCGCGCGCGCCATCACCGAGATCTTCACCGAGGTGATCATCGCGCCCGACGCCACCGAGGAAGCGATCGCGATCGTCGCGGCGAAGAAGAACCTGCGGCTGCTGCTGGCGGGCGCGCTGCCCGATCCGCGCGCCAACGGCCTGACCTACAAGACCGTCGCCGGTGGCCTGCTGGTACAGAGCCGCGACAATGCGGTGGTCGATGACATGGCGCTGAAGGTCGTCACCAAGCGGCAGCCGACCGAAGCCGAGCTGCGCGACCTGAAGTTCGCGTTCCGCGTCGGCAAGCACGTCAAGTCCAACACCATCATCTACGCCAAGGACCTCGCCACCGTCGGCATCGGTGCCGGTCAGATGAGCCGCGTCGACTCCGCCCGCATCGCCGCCCGCAAGGCGCAGGATGCAGCGGCCGAGCTGAAGCTCGCGGCGCCGATGACCAAGGGTTCGGTCGTCGCTTCGGATGCGTTCTTCCCGTTCGCCGACGGTATGCTGGCCTGCATCGAAGCCGGCGCCACTGCGGTGATCCAGCCCGGCGGCTCGGTGCGCGACGACGAAGTGATCAAGGCGGCGGACGACGCCGGCATCGCCATGGTGTTCACCGGCACCCGGCACTTCCGGCACTAACACGCTCCGACGGCTTTCCGTCTCACTTGGTTGCCCCCGAACTCCGTCATGGCCGGGCTTGTCCCGGCCATCCACGCCTCGTCTGAGTTTCAGTCAGCAAGGCGTGGATGCCCGGCACACGGCCGGGCATGACGTGGGAAGCGAAAGTGCCCGCTGCTGAAGATCGCAGTTCGGGGTAGCACGCGATGGCAATCCCGCTCAGCTGATCAAGCTGCAGCACCTTCCTGCTGAGCGCTATGCCGCGCAGCTCGCCGGCTCTCGACCGCTTCCGCCAGCTCGTGCAGCACCGTCTCGGTCGTCGCCCAGTCGATGCAGCCGTCGGTGATGCTCTGGCCGTACTGCAGCGGCCGACCCGGCACCACATCCTGCCGACCAGCGACCAGATTGCTCTCGATCATCACGCCGATGATGCGGTTCTCGCCCGCCGCCAATTGGCGTCCGACATCGGCCGTGACCTTCGGCTGGTTGTCCGGCTGCTTGCTGCTGTTGGCGTGGCTGGCGTCGATCATCAGTCGCGGCGCCAGGCCGATCTTGCCGAGCACCGCCGCGGCGGTTTCCACACTTGCGGCATCGTAGTTCGGCGTGACGCCGCCGCGCAGGATGACGTGGCAGTCGCTGTTACCAGTGGTGGCCGCGATCGCATTGCGCCCGCCCTTGGTCACCGCCATGAAATGATGCGGCTGCGCCGCGGACTTCACCGCCTCCGCGGCGATCCGGACATTGCCATCGGTGCCGTTCTTGAAGCCGATCGGGCAGGATAGCCCCGACGCGAGTTCGCGGTGGATCTGGCTCTCGGTGGTGCGCGCGCCGATCGCCCCCCAGGCGACCAGATCCGCGATGTACTGCGGCGTGATCAGATCGAGGAATTCGGTGGCGGCGGGCAGGCCGAGATTGTTCACGGCCGACAGCACGTCACGCGCCAACCGCAGTCCCTTGTCGATCCGGAAGCTGCCATCGAGATCCGGGTCGTTGATCAGGCCTTTCCAACCCACCGTGGTACGCGGCTTTTCGAAATACACCCGCATCACGATCTCGAGCCGGTCGGCCAGGGTCTCGCGCAGCGCCGCCAGACGGCTGGCATAGTCCATGGCCGCGGCCGGATCGTGAATCGAACAGGGACCGACAATCACGAGCAGCCGGTCGTCGGCCCCGGTCAGGATGGCGTGAATCGCGCTGCGGCTCGCCGCGACAGTGCGTGTCGCGGTCAGTGTGCGCGGAATCTCGCCCATCACTTCGGCGGGCGTACTCAGTTCGGTGATTTTCTGAAGGCGAAGGTCGTCTGTGGTGGTCAACACGGCAGTTTGCTCCTGTTCAGGAGACCTGCCGGCTCAAACGAAAAAGCCGCCAGGTCTGGCGGCTTGTCGGATCTCTATGCTGCAATCTTCAGATCGCGCGAAATCCTCCCGCCGCCAGCGAGCTGCTAAAATAAAAGTACCAGTACGAGGCGGTCAGGTGGATCATGCCCGCTCCTATAGATCATGTCGGCGTGTTTGTCCACGCACCGGCGCGATCAGTCCGCCGAGCCCCGAACCTGGGTCAGCAGCGCCAATCCGGCGACGAAGAACAGCACCAGCACGGCCATGCCGGCCTTCTGGCTGCTCGCCAGCGCGGTGACGGTCGCGATCAGCAGCGGGCCGATGAACGACGTCACTTTGCCGGTGAGGGCGAAAAGGCCGAAATATTGGGCGATCCGGTCCCGTGGGGCGATCCTGATCAGCAGCGTGCGCGATGCCGCCTGCAGCGGTCCGCCGGCGATGCCGATCAGGCAGCCGAGCAGCAGGTAGGCGCGTTCGGCAGGTGAGGCGAACAGCGCCGCGCCCGGTTGCGGCGGTGTTACTTCGATCAGCAAGACATGGCTGGGATCGATCAGCAGGATGCCGGCAATTGCGATCAGCAGGAGGAGCAGCGAGCCGGCAATCACCCGTTTGGAACCGAACGCATCGTCGAGTCTGCCGCCGACGAATGCGCCGATGGTGGCGGCGATCGCCAGGATGATGCCGAAGGTGCCGATCTGGATCGTGCTCCAGCCGAAGGTGCCGGTGGCGTAGATGCCGCCGAACGCGAACAGCGATACCAGCCCGTCGGTGTAGATCATGTTGGCGAGCAGAAAGATCGCGAGCGAGCGCCGTCGCGGCAGGTCGCGCAGCGTTTCGGCGAGCTCGCGCAGGCCCTCGCGGATCGCGGCGCGCGGCGCCAGCTTGGCCGGGAAGTCCGGCGTCAGCAGAAACATCGGCAGCACGAACACGACGAACCACGCCCCGGTGAGCGGGCCGCTGATGCGGTCGCCCTCGTGCAGCGCCGGATCGAGTCCGAACCACGGCGCAAGGCCGAGCAGGGTCTTGCCTGTCTCCGGGCTCGCGGCCAGAAAGCCGAGCACCAGGACAAGCGACAGGATGCCGCCGACATAGCCGGTCGCCCAGCCGGTCCCTGACAGGCGGCCGATCTTCTCCGGCGGCACCAGATTGGGCATCATCGCGTTGTTGAACACGGTGGCGAATTCAACACCGATGGTGGCGATCGCGTAGGCGATCAGCAGCGGCAGAATCGTATGTGGTTCGCCCGGCTTGCCGAACCACATCAGCATCGATCCAATCACCAGCATGCCGCCGAACAGCGCGATCCAGGGCTTGCGGCGGCCGCTGGCATCCGCGATCGCGCCGAGCACCGGCGATGCCAACGCGATGACGAAACCGCTCGCCGCGGTGGCGAAGCCCCACAGCGATTGGCCGGTCGCCGGATCGGGCGCCACGTAGGTGGCGAAATAGGGCGCGAAGATAAAGGTCGTGATCAGCGTGAAGTAAGGCTGCGCCGCCCAGTCGAACAGGATCCAGCCGATAACGGCGCCCTGCGACGGATAGCGGATCGGTTCACGAGTTTGCGCGATGCCTTCCGCGACAGATGACGACATCTTGTTCCTTCCGCGGGCCGGACCGCGTTTTGCCTCGCGGCTTCGATTGCCTATAGGATTCGTCCGGCGCGTGGCAGCCTGCGCCGCAGAAATCGGAGCCGCTCGATGATCACACTGCGCGTCCCGCAACGCATTTTGATGACGCTGGCCGTGCTGGTGCTGGTGCTGAGCCCGGTTGCCGCGCCGGCGCAGGATATGCGCAGCGGCATGGCGCGCGGGCCGGCCCAAGCGGTGATCGCCAAACACGGCATGGTAGTGGCGCAGGAGCGGCTGGCTGCGGAAATCGGCGCCAGCTTTTTGTCCCGCGGCGGCAATGCGATCGATGCCGCGGTGGCGACCGGCTTCGCCATGGCGGTCACCTATCCGCGCGCCGGCAATCTCGGCGGCGGCGGCTTCATGGTGATCCATTCCGCGGCGAAGAATGAGGACGTGGCGATCGATTATCGCGAGACCGCGCCGCAGGCCGCCACACAGGACATGTTTCTGACGGGCGGCAAACCCGACCCGGACAAATCGCGCAAATCCGCGCTCGGCATCGGCGTTCCCGGCACCGTGGCTGGGTTGGCGCTCGCTCTTGAGAAATACGGCTCCGGCAAGTTCAAGCTCGCGGAGGTGATCGCGCCAGCGATTGCGCTGGCCCGGGACGGCATCGTCATCGCCGACGACATCGCCGATACGCTGCCGGATTGGCACGCCTGGCTGTCGCGCTGGCCTTCCACCCGTAAGGTGTTCGCGCGTCCCGACGGCTCGCCGCTGCAGGCCGGCGACAGGCTGGTGCAGCCCGATCTGGCCGCAACGCTCGAAACCATCGCCAAACAGGGACCGGACGGGTTCTATCGCGGCCCGGTTGCCGAGAAATTGTCGCGTGGCATTCGCGAGGCCGGCGGGTTGATCACGCCGGAGGATCTCGCCGGCTATCAGCCGATGCTGCGCCCGCCACTGCGTGGCAGCTACCGCGGCTACGATATCGTGGCGATGCCGCAGCCGTCGTCCGGCGGCGTCGTGCTGATCGAGAGCCTGAACATCCTGGAAGGCTACGCGATGCGCGAGCTCGGGCAGGGCACGCCGCCGTCGCTGCATCTGTTGATCGAAGCGATGAAGCGCGCCTATGCGGATCGCGCCCGCTATCTCGGCGATCCTGCCTTCAGTGAGGCGCCCGTGGCGAAGCTGTTGTCGAAGGACTACGCGGCAAGCCTGCGCGCCGGCATCGATCCGCAACGGGCCACGCCGGTTGCTGAGCCGCTGCCGCAGCCGCGCGAGGGCCAGAACACCACGCACTTTTCAGTCGCCGATGCCGACGGCAATGCGGTGAGCAACACCTACACGCTCAACTTCTCTTACGGCGTCGGGCTGGTGGCGGATGGCACCGGCGTCTTGCTCAACAACGAACTCGATGATTTCACCGCGGCCCCTGGAGCGTCCAACGCCTATGGCCTGGTCGGCTTCGCCGCCAACCTGCCGGCGCCCGGCAAACGGCCTCTGTCATCGATGTCGCCGACGATTCTGCTGAAGGACGGCAAGCCGGTGCTGATCACCGGCTCGCCCGGCGGCAGCCGGATCATTTCGGCGGTGCTGCAGGTGATCGTCGATGTGATCGATTACCGGATGAATGTCGCCGACGCCGTTTCGGCGCCGCGGCTGCATCATCAGTGGCTGCCGGACGAGGTGCGGGTCGAAGGCGGCTTTCCCGACGCGACCCTGGACGCGCTCCGCGCCATGGGCCACCGCGTCGTCACTCCGCTCGGCCAGACCTCGGCGAACTCGATCTGGATCGACGCCGACGGTTTCCACGGCGCGCCGGACCCGCGAACACGGGGCGCGACGGCGGCGGGGAATTGATCGTAATGAGTAGTGCAAGGTGTCATTGCCGGGCTCGACCCGGCAATCCATCTTCGTCCGACTTTTTCTTACGAAGAGGATGGATGCGCGGGTCAAGCCCGCGCATGACGCCAACAGGCGCAACCTCTCGCCGCAAGTGGACCCGGTTGGCGCCTGCTAGCCTTCCGATCACTTCGGTTTTCAGAGAACCGGCGCTACCCTCGCGGGAGACCGATCCGGTTTGCATGAGGGGGGAGGACGTCAGATGGCACCACTAAAGGGCAAGACGCTGTTCATCACCGGGGCGAGCCGGGGTATTGGGCTCGCGATCGCGCTGCGGGCGGCGCGGGATGGCGCCAATGTGGCGATCGCCGCCAAGACTACCGAGCCGCATCCGAAGCTGAAGGGGACGATCTACACCGCGGCCGAGGAGATCGTGGCGGCCGGCGGCAAGGCGTTGCCGCTGGTGTGTGACATCCGCGACGAGGCGCAGGTGGTCGACGCGATCGGCAAGACGGTGGCGGAGTTCGGCGGCATCGACATCTGCGTCAACAACGCCAGCGCGATCAGCCTGACGAATTCGCAGGCGACCGAGATGAAGCGCTACGACCTGATGATGGGGATCAACACCCGCGGCACCTTCATGGTGTCGAAATATTGCATCCCGCATCTGAAGAAGGCCGCCAACCCACATATCCTGATGCTGTCGCCGCCGCTCGACATGAAGGCGAAGTGGTTCGCGGCGTCGACCGCCTACACCATGGCGAAGTTTGGTATGAGCATGGTGGCGCTCGGTCTCTCGGGCGAGCTGAAACACGCCGGCGTCGCCGTCAACGCGCTGTGGCCGCGCACCACGATCGCCACGGCGGCGGTCGGCAATCTGCTCGGCGGCGACGCGATGATCCGCGCCAGCCGCACGCCGGAGATCATGGGCGACGCCGCCCATGCGATCCTGACCAGGCCGTCGCGCGAATTTACCGGCCAGTTCTGCATCGATGACAGCGTGCTGTACGAGGCCGGGGTGCGCGACTTCGAACCGTATCGGGTCGACCCGAGCGTGCCGCTGATGTCGGACTTCTTCGTGCCAGACGACAGCGTTCCGCCGCCCGGCGTCACCGTCACGCCGCTGCCGATGGGGTGACTCTTGTCGTCATTGCGAGGAGCGAAGCGACGAAGCAATCCAGCTCAGTGCACGGTGCTGGATTGCTTCGCTTCGCTCGCAATGACGAGGCCTCGCTGCTCTGGCTATTACGCCTTGCCGATTTCGTACGGCCCGCCTTTTTCGAGCGCGCGGTTGTAGGCGGGGCGGGCGTGGATGCGGTCGAGCCAAGCCTGCGCCTTGGGGTAGCGCTGATCGAGGCCGCCGCGTGAGGCGGCGGCTTCCAGCGGGAAGCTCATCTGGATGTCGGCGGCGGTGAATTCGTCCCCGGCGAAATACGCGGCCTTGCCGAGTTCGCTCTCCCAATAATCCATGTGCAGCTTGAGCTGCGGATCGACGAACCCGGTCAGCGCGCCGGACGCCACCATCTTCACCAGCGGCCGCACCAGAGCCGGGGCGCGCTGCGGCATCATCGAGAACAGCAGCTTGAGCAGCAAGGGCGGCATCGCCGAGCCCTCGGCATAGTGCAGCCAGTAGGTGTAGCGCAGCCGCTCCGGGGTGTTCGGCGGCGGGATCAGCCGGCCGTCCCCATAGGTGCCCACGATGTACTCGATGATCGCGCCGGACTCGGCGATGGTATTGCCGTTGTCGGTGATCACCGGGGATTTGCCGAGCGGATGCACGGCCCGCAGCTCCTTGGGCGCCATCATGTCCGGCTGACGCTGATAGCGCTTGATCTCGTAAGGGGTGCCGAGCTCCTCCAGGAGCCACAGCACGCGTTGCGAGCGGGAGTTGTTGAGGTGATGGACGGTCAGCATGTCGCGAAGACCCCGGATGTCTGTCAGTGATTGAAGCGGCACCAGCCGTGAGAACGTGCTTCGCCTTAGCAGAGTTTCCGCGGCGCGGGACATCACAGTTCCGAAGGTCGCGGACCTCGCCTGCGACCCGGTTGATCGGCCGCGGCAGACGCGCTACGGTCGGTATGGAATGACGATAATCATATAAGGCGACCTCGCCGCTGCCGGAGGAGATCATGACCCAGCCCGCCCCGCAATTCCTGTTCGACTTCGGCAGTCCCAACGCTTTCCTGGCCCACGAGGCAATCCCGGCGATCGAGCGGCGGATCGGCGTCAAGTTCGACTACGTGCCGGTGCTGCTCGGCGGTATCTTCAAGGCGACCAACAACAAGTCGCCAGCGGAAACGCTAGCCGGAATCAAGAACAAGCGCGAATTCCACGCGTTGGAAACCGAGCGCTTCCTCAAGCGCTACGCGGTGAAGCCGTATGTCTGGAATCCGCATTTCCCGGTCAACACCCTCAACCTGATGCGCGCTGCGGTGGCGGCGCAGCTCGACGGCGTGTTCGACCAATATGTCGAGGCCGCGTTCCGACATATGTGGGTGGAGCCGAAGAAGATGGACGATCTCGAAGTCGCCGCCGCGGCGCTGTCATCCTCCGGGCTCGACGGCAAGGCGCTGCTGACCCGCGCGCAGGAGCCGGAGGTGAAGGCGAAGCTGATCGCCAACACCGAAGACGCCGTCCAGCGCGGCGCGTTCGGCTCGCCGACCTTCTTCGTCGGCACCGAGATGTTCTTCGGCAAAGAACAGCTCCGTGACGTCGAAGAGATGTACGGCTAGCTTCAATCGATCTCTCCCGTCTTTGCGAGGAGCGTAGCGACGACGCAATCCAGTCGCTCCGTGCTGAGAACGTGGATTGCTTCGCTTCGCTCGCAATGACGAGCTTGAGGGAGACGCCAGCATGACGCCACGCAACGCAACTGTCGCGGTGATCGGAGCCGGCGATTACATCGGGGCGGAGATCGCCAAGAAGTTTGCCGCCAAGGGCTTCACGGTGTTCGCCGGCCGGCGCAACGGCGAGAAGCTGGCGCCGCTGGTGGCGGAGATCGAGGCGGCCGGCGGCCGCATCGTCGCGCGCTCGCTCGATGCGCGAAAAGAAGACGAGGTGACGGCGTTCTTGAACGATGCCGACGCTCACGCGCCGCTCGAGGTGACGATCTTCAACGTCGGCGCCAACGTCAATTTCCCGATCCTGGAGACGACCGATCGGGTGTTTCGAAAAGTGTGGGAGATGGCGTGCTGGGCCGGCTTCGTGTCGGGCCGGGAGTCGGCACGGCTGATGCTGGCGCGCGGGCAGGGCAAGATCTTCTTCACCGGCGCGACCGCGTCGCTGCGCGGCGGCTCAGGCTTTGCGGCATTCGCTTCCGCCAAATTCGGGCTCCGCGCGGTGGCGCAGTCGATGGCGCGCGAACTGATGCCGAAAAATATCCATGTGGCGCATCTGATCATCGATTCCGGCGTCGACACCGCCTGGGTGCGCGAGCGCCGTGAGCAGATCTTCGGCAAGGATGCGCTCGCCAATCCCGATCTGCTGATGCCGCCGGCGGCGGTCGCTGGCGCGTACTGGCAGCTCTATCAGCAGCCGAAGAGCGCCTGGACGTTCGAGATGGAAATCCGTCCCTACGGCGAGAAGTGGTGAGGGGTATGCCGGCATCGCGCTCGTAGCCGCTGCGCGATCCGGCTAAGACTCGCGAAAATTCGGGAGGACGTGATGCGGATTCTGATCGTTGGTGCCGGTGCGATCGGCGGATATTTCGGCGGGCGCCTGCTGCAGGCTGGCCGTGACGTGACGTTTCTGGTGCGGCCGGGCCGTGCGGCGGAATTGGCGCGCGACGGGTTGGTGATCAAGAGTCCGCACGGCGACGCGCAAATCGCAAATCCGCCTGCGCTGCAGGCTTCGGCGCTCGCTCCCGATTACGATCTGGTGGTGCTGAGCTGCAAGGCATTCGACCTCGACGACGCGATCGCGTCATTCCGGGGCGGCGTCGGGCCTTGCACCACGATTCTGCCGCTGCTCAACGGCATGAAGCATCTCGATGTGCTGGACGCTGCATTCGGCCGCGACCGCGTGCTCGGCGGCCAATGCGTGATTGCGGCGACGCTCGATGCGCAGCGCCATGTCGTCCAGCTCGCGCCGATGAGTGCGATCACCTTCGGCGAGCGTGACGGCGCGATGTCGGAACGCGTGACGCAGATCGCTGCCGCGCTCGGCGGCTGCGACTTCGGCGTCAACGCCTCGCCGGTGATCATGCAGGAGATGTGGGAGAAGTGGGTGTTTCTGGCGACGCTCGCCGGATCGACCTCACTGATGCGGGGTGCGGTCGGCGACATTCTCGCCGCGCCCGGCGGTGCCGACTTCATGCTCGGGGTGTTCGACGAGATCACCACGATTGCGGCGGCGGCCGGCCATGCGCCGCGCCAAGCCTCGGTCGAACGCACCCGCGGCATGCTGCTCGCCGAAGGCTCGACGCTGACGGCTTCGATGTTTCGCGACATCCAGGCTGGCGCCCGGATCGAAGCCGATCACGTGATCGGCGACCTCATCGTCCGTGCCGATGAGGCGAAGGTTCCGGTGCCACGGCTGCGGGTGATCTACACCCACCTCAAGACCTATGAACGACGCCGTCCCTGACCGCCGTCAGACTGGTTTTCCCGCACTGCGGAAGCGAATGAAAGTCATTTGCTGAGCCGCGCCTCATTCTTTGGTCGAACGTTCCATTTGGGGTGTTCGTCCGTCCTCGTACGCAGCCGAGGGCAGCCCGCGCAAGTCGCGATGGTTCTTGCAATTTCGAGGCATTTCATCGAAAAGCAGCAAGTGTCGATCGCACCGCACAAAACGCGCGTCGTCGTGGCGCAAATTTGGGCATTTTGATTTCAATCAAACGTGCGGTCCCGAAACCGGGGATGGTGCAGTCACCTGCCCGCCGAAGAAAAGATTGATCAGATGAATCAAGCCCTGAATTCGAAGCGGATCACCCTTGGCGAGGGTGGTCTCACGGTCGTGTTCGCATTGACCACGATCCTGTCCATCTATGCGGCGATCTACGCCAAGGATGCTCCCTTCGCATTTCATGCCGCGCTCGCGGCCGCGTTCAGCGCCTGGGCGGTGTTCGCGATCATCGTTCGGCATCGCAGCCGTTCGGGCCTGCCGCCGCAGGAAATCAACGGCGCTCCGAATTACAATCTCGGGCCGATAAAGTTCCTCTCCTTTATGGCAATGTTTTGGGGCATCGCCGGATTCTCGGCTGGCCTCTACATCGCCCTGGAACTCGCCTATCCGGGCCTGAACATCGCCCAGTGGGTCAATTTCGGCCGGCTTCGTCCGCTGCACACTTCGGCGGTGATCTTCGCGTTCGGCGGCAACGTGCTGCTGGCGACCTCGTTCTACGTGGTGCAGAAGACCACCCGGGCCCGGCTCGCCGGTGACCTCGCGCCGTGGTTCGTGGCGATCGGCTACAACTTCTTCATCGTCATCGCGGGCACGGGCTATCTGCTGGGCGTCACCCAGTCGAAGGAATACGCCGAGCCGGAATGGTACGCCGACCTGTGGCTGACCATCGTCTGGGTCACCTACCTGCTGGTGTTCCTGGCCACCCTGATGAAGCGCAAGGAACCCCACATCTACGTGGCGAACTGGTTCTATCTCGCCTTCATCATCACCATCGCGGTGCTGCATCTCGGCAACAACCCGACTCTGCCGGTCAGCTTCCTCGGCTCGAAGTCCTACATCGCCTGGTCGGGCGTGCAGGACGCGATGTTCCAGTGGTGGTACGGCCACAACGCGGTCGGCTTCTTCCTCACCGCCGGCTTCCTCGCCATCATGTACTACTTCATTCCGAAGCGGGCTGAGCGGCCGGTCTATTCCTACCGGCTGTCGATCATCCACTTCTGGGCGCTGATCTTCCTGTACATCTGGGCCGGTCCGCACCACCTGCACTACACCGCGCTGCCCGACTGGACGCAGACCCTCGGCATGACCTTCTCGATCATGCTGTGGATGCCCTCATGGGGCGGCATGATCAACGGCCTGATGACGCTGTCGGGCGCCTGGGACAAGCTTCGCACCGACCCCGTGCTGCGCATGATGGTGGTGTCGGTCGCCTTCTACGGCATGTCGACCTTCGAAGGTCCGATGATGGCGATTAAGGCGGTCAACTCGCTCAGCCACTACACCGACTGGACCGTCGGTCACGTCCACTCCGGCGCGCTCGGCTGGGTCGGCTTCGTCTCCTTCGGCGCGCTGTACTGCCTGGTGCCGTGGGTCTGGGGCCGCAAGCAGCTCTACAGCATCCGCCTGGTGAACTGGCACTTCTGGATCGCGACCCTCGGCATCGTCCTCTACATCTCGGCGATGTGGGTGTCGGGCATCCTGCAAGGTCTGATGTGGCGTGCTTACACCTCGCTGGGCTTCCTCGAATACTCGTTCATCGAGTCGGTCGAAGCGATGCACCCCTTCTACGCCATCCGCGCCGCCGGCGGCGGCCTGTTCCTGATCGGCGCGCTGATCATGGCCTACAACCTCTGGATGACCGTCCGCGTCGGCGAACGGTCCGAGGCTCAGCCTCGCGTCGCCCTGCAGCCTGCCGAGTAAGGAGAGCAAACAATGTCAATCTGGGCTCGGCACAAGATCTTCGAGACCAACTCGGTCGTCCTGATCGTCGGCATCCTGCTCGTGATCGCGATTGGTGGTCTCGTCGAAATCACCCCGCTGTTCTACCTCAAGAGCACCATCGAAAAGGTCGACGGGGTGCGTCCTTACACTCCGCTCGAACTGGCAGGCCGCAACATCTACATCCGCGAGGGCTGCTATCTGTGCCACTCGCAGATGATCCGTCCGCTGCGTGACGAGACCGAGCGTTACGGCCATTACTCGCTGGCTGCGGAGTCGATGTACGACCATCCGTTCCAGTGGGGTTCCAAGCGCACCGGTCCGGATCTCGCCCGGGTCGGTGGCAAGTACTCCGACGATTGGCACGTCGCGCATCTGAAGAATCCGCGTTCGATCGTGCCGCAGTCGGTGATGCCGAACTACGCGTTCCTCGCCGACAGCAAGGTCGATCTCGCCAGCCTGTCGGATCACCTCAAGACCAACCGTACCCTCGGCGTACCTTACAGCGACGAGGACATCGCCAAGGCGGCAGCCGACGCCAAGGCGCAGGTCGATCCGGAAGGCGCCGACGCGGCCGATCTGCAGAAGCGCTACCCCAAGGCGGTGGTGCGCAACTTCGACGGCCAACCGGGTGACCCGACCGAGCTCGACGCGCTGGTCTCGTACCTGCAGATGCTCGGTACCCTGGTCGACTTCAAACTGTACGACGAAAAAGCGAACCTTCGCTGAGGCGGCGACATGAAAGCGATCATCTACTTCGACAACATCGCGTCCAGTCTCGTCACGACATGGTGGACGCCGCTGTTCATGGCCATCTTCGTCGCCATCGTGGTGTATGCGCTCTGGCCGAAAAACAAACAGGCGTTCGACGAGGCCGCCCAGATGCCGCTTCGAGAGGACTGAGACGACCATGGCTGACCATGCACATCACGGCGAAATCGACAAAGTCACCGGCACGGCCACGACCGGCCATGAGTGGGACGGCATCCAGGAACTGAACACGCCGCTGCCGCGGTGGTGGATCTGGACGTTCTACGCCACCATCATCTGGTCGATCGGCTACTTCATCGTCTATCCGGCGTGGCCGCTGATGAACGGCTACACCCGCGGCCTGTTCGGTTACTCTTCGCGTGCCGAACTCGACGTCGATCTCGCCAAGCTCAATCAGGTTCGCGGCGAGAAGATGCAGGCGCTGGCGACTGCCTCGCTCGAAGAAATCGAGAAGAATCCGGCACTGCTTGCTCTGGCCCGCGCCAAGGGCAAGGTGGTGTTCGGCGACAACTGCGCGCCGTGCCACGGCTCGGGCGCTGCCGGCGGCAAGGGCTTCCCGAACCTCAACGACGACGATTGGCTGTGGGGCGGCTCCCTCGAGCAGATCGAAAAGACCATCAAGTACGGCGCGCGCTCCGGTAACGACGAAGGCCACATGGGCAACATGCTGGCGTTCGGCAAGGACGGCACGCTGACCAAGGACCAGATCGTTCAGGTCGCCAACTTCGTTCGTTCGCTGTCGGGCCAGTCGACCCGGCCGGGCGTCGATCTGGCGGCCGGCAAGCAGATCTTCGCGGAGAACTGCGTTGCCTGTCACGGTGAAGACGCCAAGGGCAATCCCGAACTTGGTGCGCCCAACCTGACGGATAAGATCTGGCTGTACGGTGGTGACGAAGCCACCATCATCGAGACGATCACCAACGGCCGCGGCGGCGTGATGCCGGCGTGGATCGGTCGCCTCGATCCCACCACCATCAAGGCGATGGCGGTGTACGTCCACTCGCTCGGCGGCGGCAAATAGCCGACGCTCGCGGGCGCGCAGAACCTTGTGTGTTGGGGGACACGCGAGGTTGTGATCTGCGCGCCCGGAATTGAGCTTGCGCTCGACGATAGAAGAAGTGGAAAAGAACCCTCGATATGAACAAGCCCCTGCGCGCGACGGACCTGCAGCCGGACGACGACGGACCGCTGTACACGGCCCAAAAGAAAATCTTCCCCCAAAGCGTATCCGGCCCGTTCCGGCGAACCAAATGGATCCTGATGGCGGTCTGCCTCGGGATCTATTACTTTTTGCCCTTCGTGCGATGGAACCGCGGTCTCGGCGCCCCCGATCAGGCGGTGCTGATCGACCTCGCCAATAACCGGTTCTACTTCTTCGCCATCGAGCTGTGGCCGCAGGAAATCTATTACTTCACCGGCCTGTTGATCGTCGCCGCGATCGTCCTGTTCCTGATGAACGCGCTCGGCGGCCGGGTGTGGTGCGGTTATCTCTGCCCGCAGACGGTCTGGACCGATCTGTTCTACGCGGTCGAGCGGTTCGTCGAAGGCGATCGCCGCGAGCGGATGCGCAAGGCCGGCGAAGGCTTCAAGATGCAGCGCGCGGCGGAACTCGCGCTCAAGCACTCGATCTGGCTGATGATCGCGTGGTGGACCGGCGGCGCCTGGGTTCTGTACTTCGCCGACGCCCCGACCCTGATCAAGGAGCTGGTCACCTTCGATGCGCCGATGGTGGCGTATATCTGGATCGGCATCCTCACCTTCACCACCTACACGCTGGCCGGCTTCATGCGGGAGCAGGTCTGCGTCTATATGTGCCCGTGGCCGCGCATTCAGGCGGCGCTGACCGACGAGTGGGCGCTCAACGTCACCTATAAGTACGACCGCGGCGAGAAGCGTTCGTCGCTCAAAAAGGCGGCGCAGCTCCGCGCGATCGGCGAGCCGGTCGGCGATTGCGTCGACTGTAACCAGTGCGTCGCCGTGTGCCCGACCGGCATCGACATCCGCAACGGACCGCAGCTCGACTGCATCCAGTGCGGCCTGTGCATCGACGCCTGCGACAACGTGATGAAGAAGATCGGCCGCCCGACCCGGCTGATCGGCTATGACAACGACATCAACATCCATCGCCGGATGGAGGGCAAGCCGGAGGTCTTCAAGCCGGTCCGCGCCCGTACCGTGATTTACTCGCTGATCATCGTCGCGATCGGAGGTGCGATGGTTTACAAGCTGGCGAACCGCAGCCTGCTCGACGTCAACGTCCTGCACGACCGCAACCCGGTCGCGGTGCGGCTGTCCGACGGCTCGGTGCGCAACGGCTACACCATCCGCTTCCTCAACAAGCGCGGCTTCGACCGCGTGGTGGCGGTCGACGTCGAAGGTCCGCCGAATGCGATGATCCACATCGTCGGTGCGGACTCGATCACCCCGTCCCGGCCGATGATCATCCTCGGCCGCGACACCACCACCGAGCTGCGGGTGCTGGTCGACTCCAACGCAAACGATGACGTGCCGCAGTCGGTGCCGGTGACCTTCCATGTCACCGATATCGGGCTGGGCGAGGTCGCCTCCACCAAGGACGTCTTTGTCACGCCCTGATCCGAACCGGAGCCTTATGATGAGCCGTTCGCAATCATCGCCGCGTCCTCTCACCGGCAAAGTCGTTCTCGCCGTCCTGGTGGCGTTCTTCGGCATCGTGTTCGGCGTCAACGGACTGATGATGACGCTGGCGATCAAGACGCTGCCGGGCACCGAGGTCGACAGCGCCTATGCCGCGAGCCTCGCTTACGAGCGTGAGATCGCAGCCGCGCGTGATCAGGATCAGCGCGGCTGGAAGGTCGAAGCCAAGGTCGAGCGCAAGCCCGATGGCGCCGCCGTGCTGCAGGTCGAGGCCCGTGACAAGGCCGGCCTGCCGCTGGCCGGTCTGAACTTCTTCGGCCGGCTGGAGCGGCCGTCCGACAAGCGCTACGACCGCGAGGTTGCGCTCGCGGAGGTCGGCAGCGGCGTGTACCGCGGCGACGCTAATGGCGTGCTGCCGGGCCGTTGGGATCTGGTTCTGGAAGGGGATCAGGGCGGCGTTCGCATGTTCCTCTCCAAGAACAAGCTGCTGTTGAACTAAGCGCCGCTCCGGCAGGCGTGACGAGGATCGCCGAATGCTGCAGACGCGGGATTTCTCTCACTACGTCAAAGACGTCGACGGCCGGATCGCGCATCTCGACCTCGCGGTGGAAGGCGTTCACTGTGCCAGCTGCATGGCCAAGATCGAGCGCGGTCTGCAATCGATCCCGGACGTGACGCTGGCCCGCGTCAATCTCACCGATCGCCGTCTCGCGGTGGAGTGGAACAAGGGCAGCACGCTGGAGCCCGGCCAGTTCATCGATCGCCTCGCCGAGCTCGGCTACAAGGCTTACCCCTACGAGCCGGTGCGGGCCGAAGTCGAAGAGGCTGAGCGCACCAAGTTCCTGCTGCGCTGCCTCGGCGTCGCGGTGTTCGCCACCATGAACGTGATGATGCTGTCGGTGCCGGTGTGGTACGGCGGCGATCTCAGTCCTGAGGCACGCGACTTCTTCCATTGGCTGTCGGCGCTGGTGGCGCTGCCCTGCGCCGCCTATGCGGGGCAGCCGTTCTTCCAGTCGGCATTCCGCGCGCTGAAGGCCAAAAGCGTCAACATGGACGTGCCGATCACGATCGGCATCACGCTGGCGCTCGGCATGTCGCTGGTCGAGACCATCAATCACGCCGAGCACGCTTACTTCGATGCCGCCGTGATGCTGATCGCGTTCCTGCTGGCGGGCCGCTTCCTCGACCAGAAGATGCGGCAGAAGACCCGCGCGGTCGCCGGCAATCTGGCCGCCCTGAAGGCCGAGACCGCCACGAAATTCGTCGGCCCCGATGAGATCAGCGAAGTGCCGATCGCCGCCGTCCGCGCCGGTGACATCGTGCTGCTGCGGCCCGGCGAGCGCTGCGCCGTCGACGGCACCGTGATCGAAGGCCGTTCCGAGATCGACCAGAGCCTGATCACCGGCGAGACGCTGCATGTGCCGGCCGAGCGCGGCACCCAGGTTTATGCCGGCACGTTAAACGTCTCCGGTACGCTCCGCGTTCGCGTCGCTGCGGCCGCAGAGGGCACGCTGCTGTCCGAGATCACCCGGCTGCTCGACCACGCGCTGCAGGCCCGCTCGCGTTATGTCCGGCTCGCGGACCGCGCCTCGCAGCTCTATGCGCCGGTGGTGCACGCCACCGCGCTGCTGACGATCATCGGCTGGGTGCTGGCCGGTGCGGGCTGGCACGATTCGATCGTAATCGGCATCGCGGTGCTGATCATCACCTGCCCCTGCGCGCTCGGCCTCGCTATTCCGGCGGTGCAGACCGTCGCATCCGGCGCGATGTTCCGCGCCGGCGTGCTGCTCAACGCCGGTGACGCGATCGAGCGCGCCGCATCGGTCGACACCATCGTGTTCGACAAGACCGGTACGCTGACGCTGCCCGAGCTGGATGTCGTCAACGCCGCCGGCATCCCGCCCGAGGTGTTCGAGCTCGCCGGCCGGCTTGCGCTGGCCAGCCACCATCCGGTCGCCGCCGCTGTGGCGCGCGCCGCGCACGCCAAGTCGCCGCTGCCCAACGTGGTCGAAGAACCCGGACGCGGCGTCCGCACCAGCTTTGGCGGCGAAGAATTGAGGCTCGGCAGTCCGGCGTTCTGCGGCGCCGATGCTGAAGCCAATCAGATCCTCAGCGAAGACCCCGAAGTCTCCGTGGTGGCGTTCAGCCGCGGCGAACAGCGGGTGGTGTTCGCCGTGCGCCAATTGCTGCGTCCCGATGCCGCCAAGACGATCGACGCCTTGATGAATCGCGGCATCGCGGTGGAGCTGCTGTCGGGTGATCGCGAACCGGCGGTGCGCCATGCGGCCGATGCGCTCGGCGTGTCCGCCTGGCGCGCCGGCGTGACGCCGGCCGAGAAGATCGCCCACATCGAGGCGCTGAAAAAGCAGGGCCGCATCGTCATGATGGTCGGCGACGGCATGAACGACGCACCGTCGCTGGCCGCTGCGCACGTCTCGATGTCGCCGATCAGCGCCACCCATCTCAGTCAGGCCACCGCCGATCTGGTGTTCCTCGGCAAGGAGCTTGCGCCGGTGCTGGCCGCGGTCGATTATTCGCGTAAAGCGATGGCGGTGATGCGGGAAAATCTCGGTCTGGCCATCGGCTACAATGTGCTGGCGGTACCGATTGCGATCGCAGGCTATGCCACACCGCTGATCGCGGCGCTGGCGATGTCGGGATCGTCGCTGCTGGTGATGCTGAATGCGATGCGGGCCCGCCGCGTTCGCCCGGGAGCCGCGGCATGGAAGTAATGGTGATCCTGGTCCCGCTGGCGCTCGGGCTCGGCCTGCTCGGACTGATTGCGTTTCTGTGGTCGCTGAAGAGCGGCCAGTACGAAGATCTCGACGGAGCCGCCTGGCGAGCGATCGCCGACGACGATCCGCCCTTGCCACCGCCGGCGACTGCGCCGGCAGAAAAGCGAGGCTGATATGGCGATGCTCACTTATGACGACCGGCCGCGGATCGCGGTCGCGTTCGAGGCTCCGGCCAAGCCCGCTGCCCCACCGGTGATCGATCCGGCGCCAGCGCCAGGACCTGCCGCCACCGAGGCGCCGATCGAGCCGGACGAGGACGTTCAGGAGCGCTGGCTCCAGGCGCAGCCCTGGCCGCGCCGCTGGTTTGCCCGGTTCTACCGCGCGCTGCGCAAGCTGCAGCCGGCGTTTCCGCCGATGTCCTGCTGCTGAGCGGCCGGTTCCCTCCTGCTCAGCAGATCGACGTAAGATCAAAGCTTTAAGCGCGCTTCATCTGGGTGAAACAGAGCGCGGCTATCAGGCCGGCGTACCCGCTCCCCCGAGCGAGTCGACGACCAACGAAGTGCCGCCATGTCCCATGCCTTCATCATCGAAGTGAATTCGCGCGCCGCCGGTATAGTGGTTCGCGACGGTCGCAGTTTCCGTTTCCACGCCGCTAGCGACGACTTCTCCGGGCTCGAAGGGCAGGGCTTCCGCTCGCCCGGAGATGCGCACAAAGCGGCGGTCCGTCATCTCGAAACCTCACCCAGCGGCCGCGGACCTAAGCTGAGGGTTGCTTAACCCCCTCAACTTGCTGGCGTTTCGATCAAGGCGGCTCAGGTCGCAGCTGGCTTCCTGGGCCGGAACCTAGTGCTTGCGAGAAATTTCTTTCCATATAAGATGCGTCACACCATCGAATTTGGAAGAAAGTTCTCTCGTCATGACCGACATCGACAGCGTCGTCGCCGAATCCAGCCGTCGGCTCGATGCGATTGACCGCAAAATTCTGACCGTGCTGCAGCAGGACGCCTCGCTGTCCGTGGCCGAGATCGGCGATCGGGTCGGGCTGTCGTCGACCCCGTGCTGGAAGCGGATCCAGCGGCTCGAGGCCGATGGGGTGATCATCAAGCGGGTCGCCCTGGTCGACCAGGACAAGATCGGCCTAGGCCTGTCGGTGTTCGTCTCGATCGAGAGCGGCGACCATTCCGACGCCTGGCTGAAGACCTTCGCCGACGCCGTCAGCGCGATGCCCGAGGTGATCGAGTTCTACCGGATGGCCGGCGATGTCGACTACATGCTGCGCGTCGTCGTCGCCGACATGCGCGCCTACGATCAGTTCTACAAGAAGCTGATCGGCACGGTGGCGCTGAAGAACGTCACCTCGCGCTTCGCAATGGAGAAGATCAAGTCGGTGACGGCACTGCCGGTGCCGCCGATGCCGGTATCCTAATCGCTGGGTCGTTGAGGCGGCTGTTGCTAATAGAGCCGCGTAAATTTGGACATCGACGAGCGGCTATCCAATCTGAGGCACTTCGGGCGACAGCCGAGGTGCCTCAGCCCGCTTCCAGCTCAAGCCGGGCTCCGAAGCCTATCGTGAGCTCGGCTGTGAGGGGAGATATCGGCGCCGGACTGATCGATCCTGATCGTGATCTGTTTCGAGACACCAACGCGGCGCGCCAGGCGCGGGACCGTCAAGTTGGTTTGACAGTCAGGTAGGATCAGCCGCCGCAACGCAGAAAGCCCCGTTTCGTTCCCGCGTCGGACACCAGGATTTTCGCAGGGCTTCCACTAGGCAGCGAGTTCCTGTTCTCCTACAAATCGCAAAACGGCCTGGGGTACGATGGCGGACGGCATATCCAAATCTCTGACGGGGATCGAAGGGTTCGACGATCTCACCCTTGGCGGCTTGCCCTCCGGGCGCCCCAGTCTGGTGTGCGGCTCGGCCGGCTGCGGCAAGACGCTGTTCGCCTCCACCTTCCTGATCAACGGCGCGCGCTTCTATGACGAGCCCGGCGTGTTCGTCACCTTCGAAGAGCGTCCGGTCGACATCGTCGATAACGTCGCCTCGCTAGGCTTCGACCTGCAGGGACTGATCGAGCAGGAGCGGGTGCTGATCGAGCACATCGCGATCGATCCGACCGAGGTCGCCGAAGTCGGTGACTACGATCTCGAAGCGCTGTTCTTGCGGCTGGAGTTTGCGGTCGACCAGATCGGCGCCAAGCGGATCGTGCTCGACACCATCGAGAGCCTGTTCTCGGCGTTTCAGAACCCCGCCGTGCTGCGTGCCGAAATCCGGCGGCTGTTCGATTGGCTGAAGCAGAAGGGGCTCACCGCGGTCATCACCGGCGAGCGCGGCGACGGCACTCTGACCCGGCAGGGGCTGGAGGAGTACGTCTCCGACTGCGTCATCCTGCTCGATCATCGCGTCGACAATCAGATTTCGACCCGCCGGCTGCGCATCGTTAAATACCGCGGCACTGCGCACGGCACTAACGAATATCCGTTCCTGATCGACGAAGAGGGCTTCAGCGTTCTGCCGGTGTCGTCGCTCGGGCTGTCACATAAGGTGCACGAGGAGCGGATCTCGAGCGGCGTTCCCGACCTCGACGCGATGCTGTCCGGCGGCGGGTTCTATCGTGGCACCAGCGTGCTGATCACCGGCGTCGCCGGTTCGGGCAAGAGTTCGCTGGCCTGCATGATGGTCGACGCCGCCTGCCGGCGCGGCGAGAAGGCGCTGTATCTGTCGTTCGAGGAATCCGAGGCGCAGACCGTCCGCAACATGAAGTCGGTCGGCACCGATCTCGGCCGCTGGCTGAGCAGCGGCCAGCTTCGCTACATCGGGGCGCGGCCGACCTTTTACAGCCTGGAAATGCACCTGGCGGTGATGCTGCGCGAAGTCGCGCGTTTCAAGCCGGACCTCGTGGTGCTCGATCCGATCTCGGCGTTCACGGAGAGCGGGCAGATCGGCGAAGTGCAGTCGATGCTGCTGCGGATCGTCGACTATTTGAAATCCAACGGGATCACCGGCGCCTTCACGCATCTTGCGCACGGCGCTCAGACCGAAACCGACGCCGGGCTGTCGTCACTGATGGACGCCTGGATCCTGCTGCTCAATCGCGAAGCGCACGGCGAATTCAATCGCGAGCTCTATCTGCTCAAGGCGCGCGGCATCGCGCACTCCAACCAGGTGCGCGAGTTCGTGATGTCGAACGACGGCATCCATCTGTTGCCCCCCTATCTCGGCGAAGGCGGGGCTCTGACCGGGTCGGCACGCCGGGCCGAAGAAGCCAAGGCGCGCCGCGCCGAACGCGAGCGCCGCGTCGAGGTGGCGCGGGTGCAGGATCAGATCGAGCAGCGCCGCCGGCGTGCGCTCGCGCAGATCGAGGCGCTGAAGGCCGATCTGGCGGTCGACGAGGCCGAGCTGCAGCGGCTCACGCAAGATGAAGTCAGCTTCCGGGCGCAGAGCGAGCGCGATGTCAGCGAGATGGCGCGGAGCCGGGGCCTGATCGGCTCGCCCGACGACACCGAATAGGGGACGACGATGGCTGATCCGATCAAACTGGTGCTGTACGTCGCCGGCGAGACGCCGAAATCCCTCGCGGCGATCCGCAATCTCGAGAAGATCTGTGCCGAGCATCTGGCCGGCAAGTACAAGGTCGAGGTCATCGACCTGAAGAAGCAGCCGCAGCTCGCTCGCGAGCACGGCATCGTGGCGATCCCGACGCTGGTTAAGGAGCTGCCGGTGCCGATCCGCAAGATCATCGGCGACCTGTCCGATACGCCGAAAGTTCTGGTGCATCTGGCGGTGGAGGAGTCGTCCTCGTGATGTCGGCGGTCTCGGCGCTGAGCAGGGCGGAACTGGAAGCCCGGCTTGAGGAGGCCGAGGAGACGCTGCGGGCGATCCGCGACGGCGAAATCGATGCGGTCGTGGTCCGCGGCGCCGATGAAGAGCAGGTGTTCACGCTCGAAGGCGGCGGCCAGTCCTATCGCACCTTCATGGAAGCGATGGACGTCGGGGCCGCGGCGTTTGATCAGGACGGCCAGCTCCTCTACGCCAATCAGGCGCTGTGTGCGCTGCTCGACTGCGCCCATGGCTCGCTGACCGCATCGGCGCTGATCGGACTGCTCGATCAGGTGAACCAGGCGGCGTTCCGTCGCCTGCTGGCGCAGGCCCAGCGCGAACGGCAATCCGCCGAAATCCACCTGCGGGTCGGCAGTGCCGAACGCAGCATGCTGCTCACCGGCACGCCGCTGGAGTTCGGCGTGGTCCGCGGCGCGGCGATCACCTTCACCGACATCAGCGAGCGCGAGCAGGCCGCCGCTGCCCGCGAGTCCGAGCGGCTGGCGCGCGCGATCCTGGCTTCGGCCAATGAGGCGGTGATCGTCTGCGACCGCGCCGGCCGTGTCACCCATCTCAACGGCGCCGCGATGCGGATCTGTGCCGAGGCGCCGGTCGGCAAGACCTTTGCCGAGGCGATCGCGCTGAGTTTCCCCGAAGCGTCCGAACTGATGAGCAGCGACGACATCGTCGTGATGGCGACCGCGGGGTTGCCGGTGCAGGGGCTGGAGGCGGCGGTGCGCACCCCCTCGGCCGCGATCACCGACGTGATGATCAGCGCGGCGCCGCTGGTGGTGTCGGGCGAGCGCACTCAAGGCTGCGTCGTGACGCTGGTCGACCTGTCGCAGCGCAAGGCCGCCGAGCGGCATCAGGCGCTGCTGATGGGCGAGCTTGACCATCGGGTGAAGAACACGCTGACCATGGTGATGGCGATCTGCGCCCGCACCGCCGCGCACGAGCGCACCATCGAGGATTTCCAGAAATCCTTCACCGGCCGGATCCAGGCGCTGGCTGCCACCCACACGCTGCTGTCGAATGCCTCGTGGCAGAACCTGCAGATCCGCGATGTGCTGGCCGCCGAGCTGGCGCCGTTCGCCTCGCTGTCCAGCGGCCGTATCGTCACCGACGGGCTTGATATCGCCGTCGACGCCAAGACCGCAGTGTCGCTCGGTCTGGTATTTCACGAACTCACCACCAACGCGGTGAAATACGGTGCCTTGTCGGTGCCGTCGGGGCGGATCTCGGTGCGCCGGGTCGCCGCCACCGACGAGGCGCTGACGATCGAATGGCAGGAGCACGACGGCCCGCCGGTCACGCCGCCGCAAAGCTCTGGCTTCGGTCAGACGCTGATCTCGCGCAGCCTTGGCAATGGCGGCGCCAAGCTGGAGTTTCCTCCCACCGGCGTGGTTTGTCAGATCTCGATTCCGAGGAGCTGATCGACCACGGTCGAGCCTGCATCCGATCGCTGTCGTCCAAAAAACTCAGCCGTCCGTGAGCTGTTTCAGCGGAAGCCGTGCGCTTTCCTTGAGGCGATCGAGCACAATTGACGAGCGCACATGCGCGACGCTCTGGTGCGGCATCAGCACGTTGTTGACGAGGTCGGAGAGGCCTTTCAGGTCGCGGAGCACGGCCTTCAGCACGTAGTCCGCGTCGCCGGTCAGCGAATAGGCTTCCTGCACTTCGTCGATCCGCCCGACCAGCGACCGGAATTTCTCGGCATTGCCCGGCGAATGCGTCGCCAGGGTGATCTGGATGAAGGCGACCACGCCGAAGCCGAGCGCGTCGCCGGACAGCTCGGCCCGATAGCCGGTGATGATGTTGTCCTGCTCCAGCCGCATCCGCCGCCGCGAGCATTGCGACGGCGACAGCTGCACCCGGTCGGCCAGCTCCTGGTTGGTGAGGCGGCCATCGTCCTGCAGCGCGCCGAGGATCTTCAGGTCGAACGCATCGACAGATATCATGCACGAAAGCCCAGTTTGATGCACGGATCGTGCACAGGCTAGCGCGATCCGCTCGCATTTGCACGCCTCTTGCGGGCGGGGCGGACGATACTACCGGCTCAAAGAACCAATCTGGAGGAGCCGCCGATGGGACCATTTCCGCATGATGCGCAGCCGGCCACGATCAGCGCCGACAATCCGATGGGCACGGATGGCTTCGAGTTTGTCGAATTCGCCCATCCGGATCCGGCGCAGCTTCATAGCCTGTTCAAGCTGATGGGGTTCAGCCTGGTTGCGAAGCATCGCACTAAGGCGATCTCGGTCTATCGCCAGGGTGACGTCAACTATCTGCTCAATGAGCAGCCCGGCACTCACGGCACCGACTTCGTCACCGCGCACGGCCCCTGCGCACCGTCGATGGCGTTCCGGGTGGTCGATGCCAAGCAGGCCTATGAGCGGGCGATCGCACTCGGCGCTGAACCGGCCGGCGTCACGGCCGCGCAAGCCACGCTGGACGTCCCGGCCATCAAAGGCATCGGCGGAAGTCTGCTGTATTTCGTCGATCGCTACGGCGCCAAGGGCTCGGCTTATGACGCCGAGTTCGACTGGGTCGGCGGCCGTGATGCCCGGCCCATCGGGGCCGGCCTCTATTACATCGATCACCTGACCCACAACGTCCATCGCGGCCGCATGGACGTATGGACGGAGTTCTACGCCAGGCTGTTCAACTTCCGGCAGATCCGCTTCTTCGACATCGAAGGCCGCGCCTCCGGCCTGTTCTCGCGGGCGCTGACCAGTCCGGACGGCAAGATCCGGATTCCGATCAACGAGGATGCCGGCGATTCCGGCCAGATCGAAGAATATCTCAACCTGTATCGCGGCGAGGGTATTCAGCACATCGCCTGCGGCTGCCGCGACATCTACAGCACCGTCGAAGGCCTGCGCGCCGCCGGCCTGCCGTTCATGCCGTCGCCGCCCGAGACGTATTTCGAGCGCGTCGATGCACGGCTGCCAAAGCATGGTGAGGATGTTGCCCGGCTGCAGCGGAACGGCATCCTGATCGACGGCGAAGGCGTTGTGGATGGCGGTCAGACCAAGGTGCTGCTGCAGATCTTCTCGGCCAATGCGATCGGCCCGATCTTCTTCGAATTCATCCAGCGCAAGGGCGATGACGGCTTCGGCGAAGGCAACTTCAAGGCGCTGTTCGAGTCGATCGAAGAAGATCAGATCCGTCGCGGTGTGCTGAAGGCAGGGAAGGCGGCGTAGCGCGAGATGCCCGGCGCGTTTGACTCATCAGAGTGAAACGCCACGGGACCGACTTCTCAGCGTTCTTGTTGGCCGCTTAGTTCACCCAGGGATCCGTCATGGCCCGGCTTGTCCCGGCCAGCCACTCCTCGTGTCGGCACTTTCGCCAGCAAGGCGTGGATGCCCGGCACAAGGCCGGGCATGACGCGCGGAGACGTCAGCGCCCCATCGAGAAGGCGCGTCATCGGCAGACGCCGGATGAGGATGTGGTCGTCGGGAAAGCTCCGATCGACGACGTAAGTTACACGTCCACGGTCGCGTGCAGCGAGTTTTCCTGGATGAACTCGCGGCGCGGCTCGACGACGTCGCCCATCAGCTTGGTGAAGATGTCGTCGGCTTCATCCACCTCGCGCACCTTCACCTGCAGCAGCGAACGGGCGTTGGTGTCGAGCGTGGTCTCCCACAGCTGTTCCGGGTTCATCTCGCCGAGGCCTTTGTAGCGCTGCAGCGTCACGCCCTTGCGGCCGGCGTCGGTCACCGCCTCGAACAGGCTGACCGGGCCGTGGATCGCGGTTTCGGCGTCCTTGCGACGCAGCAGGCCGGGCCGCGGATACACTTCCTGCAGGATGGCGGCGTATTCGTCGAGCTTGCGCGCATCGGCCGAGCCGAGCAGCGCATCGTCGATGGTCGCGACTTCCTTGACGCCGCGCACCGTGCGCTCGAATGCGAAGCCTTCGCCTTCGATGAAGCGGCCGACCCAGCCGCGTTCGACCTCGTCGGCCAGCGCATCGAGCCGCCGCGCAATATAGGCGGCAGCGTCATTGGCGGTGGCGATATCGGTGGTGATCCGCGGGCTGAGCACGCCGGCGATCGCCGCCTGCTCCACCACGCTGCGGTTATAGCGGCTGTGCAGATTGTGCAGCGTGCTGCGGATCACGCGCGCATCCTCGACCAGCTTCAACAGGTCGCGGCGGCCGCGCTCTTCGCCGGTTGCCAGCTTGAACACGCAATCGTCGAGGCCGGTGGCGATCAGATAGTCTTCGAGCGCGCGTTCGTCCTTGAGATACTGCTCGGACTTGCCGCGCGTCACTTTGTAGAGCGGCGGCTGCGCGATGTAGAGATAGCCGCCCTCGATCAGCGCCGGCATCTGCCGGAAGAAGAACGTCAGCAGCAGCGTGCGGATGTGCGCGCCGTCGACGTCGGCGTCGGTCATCAGGATGATCTTGTGGTAGCGCAGCTTCGACAGGTCGAAGTCTTCGCGGCCGATGCCGGTACCGAGCGCGGTGATCAGCGTGCCGATCTGCTCGGAGCTCAGCATCTTGTCGAAGCGCGCGCGCTCGACGTTGAGGATCTTGCCGCGCAGCGGCAGCACGGCCTGAAATTCGCGGTTGCGGCCCTGTTTGGCGGAGCCGCCTGCCGAGTCACCCTCGACGATGAACAGTTCGGATTTGGCCGGATCGCGCTCCTGGCAGTCGGCGAGCTTGCCGGGCAGCGAGGCGATATCGAGCGCGCCCTTGCGCCGGGTCAGCTCGCGCGCCTTGCGGGCGGCTTCGCGGGCAGCGGCGGCTTCGACCACTTTGCCGATCACGATCTTGGCTTCGGACGGATGCTCTTCCAGCCAGGCCGCGAGCGCTTCGTTGATGACGTTTTCGACCACCGGCCGCACTTCCGAGGACACCAGCTTGTCCTTGGTCTGCGACGAGAACTTCGGGTCGGGCACCTTCACCGACAGCACGGCGGTGAGGCCTTCGCGGCAGTCGTCGCCGGTCAGCGCGACTTTCTCTTTCTTGGAGCCGGCCTCGGCATAGCCGGTGATCTGCCGCGTCAGCGCGGCGCGGAAGCCGGCCAGATGGGTGCCGCCGTCGCGCTGCGGGATGTTGTTGGTGAAGCACAGCACGTTCTCATGATACGTGTCGTTCCACCACAGCGCGGCTTCGACCGCGATGCCGTTCAGTTCGGCGCCGATCACCACCGGGGTCGGCACGATCGGCTTCTTGTTGCGATCGAGATATTTGACGAATTCGGTGACGCCGCCCTCGTAGCGCATCTCTTCGCGCTTCTCGACCGCGTGGCGCATGTCGGACAGCACGATGTAGACGCCGGAATTGAGGAAGGCGAGTTCGCGCAGCCGGTGCTCCAGCGTGGCAAAGTTATATTCGATGTGCGTGAACGTTTCGGCCGAGGCATAGAACGTCACTTCGGTGCCGCGCTTGCCATTGGCGTCACCGACGACTTTCAAAGGTGCCACCGCGTCGCCGTGGGCGAATTCGATGTAGTGCTCCTTGTCGTTGCGCCACACCCGCAGCATCAGCTTGCTCGACAGCGCGTTGACGACCGAGACGCCGACGCCGTGCAAACCGCCCGACACCTTGTAGGAGTTCTGGTCGAATTTTCCGCCGGCGTGCAGTTGGGTCATGATGACCTCGGCAGCCGACACGCCTTCGCCCTTGTGAATGTCGACCGGGATGCCGCGACCGTCGTCGCGCACCGTCACCGAGCCGTCGGCGTTGAGGATTACCTCGACGCGGCTGGCATGGCCGGCCAACGCTTCGTCGATCGCGTTGTCGACGACTTCGTACACCATGTGGTGCAGGCCGGAGCCGTCGTCGGTGTCGCCGATATACATGCCCGGCCGCTTGCGAACGGCATCGAGGCCCTTCAGCACCCGGATCGATTCCGCGCCATATTCGGCCGGCGCGGGATGCACGGATTCGGCAGAGGGCTGCCGGGCAGGTTCAGTCATGCAGGGACCTTCAGGATTGCGATCGAATCGGCGTGCGCCATTCGTTGCGAAGCGCTCTTTTGTGCCATGAAAGGAGGGTCGTCACCAGCGCAAAGTCGCGCCGTTCAACCCGTTGAAGAGATAGAGATTTTAGCCGCGTTCGCAAGCCTCGCGAAGGCCGATTCGGCGGCCGCTGCAAACCGCGGCCAAGCTGCCGATTTTGCGCGTCTCAGCGCCTCATCCGCGCGGCCTGATTCGCCCGTTTTCGACGTCGAAAATGCCTGCTGCCGGACCGATCTCGGCAAACGCCAAAGGATCGGCGCCAGTCATCCAAACCTGTGCGCCGAGCTTGCCGAGTTCGGTGAACAGCGCTGCGCGGCGGCCGGGGTCGAGGTGCGCCACCACTTCATCGAGCAGCAGCAGCGGCGTGATCGAAGTGGTTTCGGCAACGAGCTGCGCGTGCGCCAGCACCAGGCCGATCAGCAGGGCCTTCTGTTCGCCGGTGGAGGCGTCGTGCGCCGGCATCGCCTTGGGCGCGTAGATCACTTCGAGATCGGTAAGGTGCGGGCCGTCGAGCGTGCGGCCGGCGGCGGCGTCGCGGCCGCGGCTGTCGCGCAGGATGGCGCGGTAGCGGTCTTCCACCGCGGTCGCCGGCTCGGATGTCAGCGCGTTCTCCATCCAGCCGTCGAGCATGATCTTGGCGGAGGGAAATGCCGAGGTTGCGCCGCGGGCGTCGAGCATCGCGGCGAGTTTGAGCGCGGTCTGGCCGCGCTGGGCTGCCACCGCGATCGCAAGCTCCGCGGTTTCGCGCTCGATGGCGTCGAGCCAGTGCGAGTCGGCGTTGCGGATATCTTCGAGAAGCCGGTTGCGCGACCGCAGGCTGCGATCGAGCGCCGAAACCCGGGCCGAATGGCCGCTGTCGATCGCCAGCACCAGGCGGTCGAAGAATCGCCGGCGTTCCGAGGCCGCGCCCATGAACAGCCCGTCCATCGACGGCGTCAGCCACACCATCCGCAGATGATCGCCGAACGCGGCCGCCGACCCGACCGGCTCGCGGTCGATCCGGCAGCGCCGCGTCGTGGTGGTGTCGCCGCGTGGCGGCTCGATCCCGGTGCCGAGCGTCGCCAGCCCGAGCGCGCCTTCGACCTCGGCCGACACCGCCCACGAGCCGTCGCCCTCATGATCGGCGACGTCTTCCAGCGTCGCGCGCCGCAAGCCTCGGCCCGGCGACAGAAACGAGATCGCCTCCAAACAGTTGGTCTTGCCGGCGCCGTTCGGCCCGACCAGCACCACCTGCTCGGCCGTCGTGGTCAGCGACGCCCCGCGATAGTTCCGAAAATGCGTCAGCGTCAGGCGTGTGATGCGGGCGGCGGTCATGATGAGGGTGTCATTGCCGGGCTTGACCCGGCAATCCAGCGTCCGCGCCAGCGGACAAAATTATCGTCGAGATCCGGCGACGTCTCGCTGGCCGCAACGCTTGGGTCACACGAACAAGATGAGTTGCCGGGTCAAGCCCGGCAATGACGAATTCGGCTCCAACCGTGCGATGACGATGGTGCTATTGAAGCGGCTCGTATTACACCCGCATCGGCATCAGGACGTACAGCGCATTCTTGGAGTCGCGGTCCTGGATCAGGGTCGGCGAGCCGGGATCGGCGAGCTTGAGCACGGCGACTTCGCCTTCGATCTGCGCGGCGATGTCGAGCAGATAGCGCGAGTTGAAGCCGATATCGAGCGGATCGGACGCGTATTCGACTTCGAGTTCTTCGGTCGCGCTGCCGGAATCCGGATTGGTCACCGACAGCACCAGCTTCCCGGCGGACAGTGCCAGCTTCACGGCGCGGCCGCGTTCAGAAGAGATCGTCGAGACGCGGTCGACCGCGGCTTCGAAGTCCTTCTTGTCGACCAGCAGTTCCTTGTCGTTGTTCTGCGGGATCACGCGTCCATAGTCGGGGAAGGTGCCGTCGATCAGCTTGGAGGTCAGCACGACGTTGCCGAGCGTGAAGCGGATTTTGCCGGTCGACAGTTCGATGCCGATCTCGGCTTCGGTGTCTTCAATCAGCCGCTGCACTTCGCCCACGGTCTTGCGCGGCACGATCACGCCGGGCATGCCGTCGGCGCCGCTCGGCAGCGTCAGGTCGAGCTGCGCCAGCCGGTGGCCGTCGGTCGCAACCGCGCGCAGGCTCGAAGCCTTGGGGCTGCCGGCGGTGTGCAGATAGATACCGTTGAGATAATAGCGGGTCTCTTCGGTCGAGATCGCGAACTGAGTGCGATCGATCAGCCGCTTGACGTCGGAGGCCGGCAGCCGGAAGGCGTGGCTCATCTCGCCGGCGGCGAGATCCGGGAAGTCGCTCTCCGGCAGCGTCTGCAGCGTGAACCGCGAGCGGCCGGCGCGGATCGCCAGCACCGAGCGGTCGCCGTCGCTCTCGAGCACGATCTGCGAGCCGTCCGGCAGCTTGCGGACGATGTCGTAAAACATGTGCGCCGGCACGGTCGTCGAACCCGCGGTCGCGGTTTCGGCCGGCAGCGTCTCGGTGACCTCGAGGTCGAGGTCGGTCGCCTTCAGCGCGAGCTGCGCGTTTTCGGCGCGCACCAGCACGTTGCCGAGGATCGGGATGGTGTTGCGGCGCTCGACCACGCGATGCACGTGGCTCAACGACTTCAACAGTTGCGCGCGTTCGACCGTGACCTTCATTGCAAAACCCGCCTGCTCCGCGCCCACATCGTGTGATGAAGCTGCCGGATATGATGGAGGTGCCCGGCAGCCGTTGCGGCGCCAAGGCCATTGGCACCCGCTGAGGTCGCCCGGACCCCGCGGGGGGTCCGCAGGGTGGCGTGGTTGAGCGATCGACGCAAGAGCACGCGACCGCCGCCGGCGCAAATTTCCCCGAGATTCGGCCCGAGAATGAAGGCCGGCTGTAGCGAGCGCGAGCGCCTTACTCCTGAAGCTGGCGCTTCAGGGATTCGACCTCGTCCGACAGCGTGGTGTCCTTGGACACCAGCCCTTCGATCTTGCGCACGGCATGCAGCACCGTGGTGTGGTCGCGTCCGCCGAAGCGGCGGCCGATCTCCGGCAGCGAGCGCAGCGTCAGCGTCTTGGCCAGATACATCGCGACCTGACGCGGCCGCACCACATTGGCGGTCCGGCGCGACGACAACAGATCGGAGCGGCTGACATTGTACTGCCGCGCGACGATGCGCTGAATGTCTTCGATCTTGATGCGCTTGGGCTCGGACGGGCGGATCAGGTCGCGCACTTCGTGCTCGGCCATCTCCAGCGTTACCGGCTGATTGTTCAGTTTGGAATGCGCCAGCAGGCGATTGATCGCGCCTTCGAGATCGCGGCCGTTATGCGTGATGGTGCGGGCGAGATATTCGAGCACCGGCTGCGGCACGTCGAAGCTGACGTGATGGGTGCGGGCCGCGACCACGCGCGAGCGCAGGATGCCGAGGCGCAGATCTTCGCCGAGCGGGGCCATTTCGACGACGAGACCGCCGGCGAGCCGCGAGCGCACGCGCTCGTCGAGGCTTTCCAGATCGGCCGGCGGCCGGTCGGCGGCCACCACCACCTGGCGGCCGGCGTCGATCAGCGCGTTCAGCGTGTGGCAGAACTCGGCCTGAGTGGTCTTGCCCTGCAGGAATTGAAGATCGTCGATCACCAGCACGTCGATGCCGCGCAGCGCTTCCTTGAAGGCGAGCGAGGTCTGCGTCTTCAGCGCCGCGACGAAGCCGTACATGAACTTCTCGGCGGTGAGATACAGCACCTTGCGTTCGGTGCCGGCATTGCCGGCCCAGGTCACGGCCTGCAGCAGATGGGTTTTGCCGAGACCGACGCCGGAGTGAATGTAGAGCGGATTGAACATCACCGGGTCGCCGCGGCGGCCTTCGGCCACCTGCTTGGCCGCGGCGTGCGCCAGCGTATTGGAGCGGCCGACCACGAAGCTCGCAAACGTCAGGCGCGGATCGAGCGGCGAGCCGCCGAGCGCATCGTGATTGGCCGAGACCGGCGTCGCGCCGTTGCTGCGTTCAGCCGACGGACGCTGCTCATCGCGGCGGCTCTCCACCGGCGCCGGCGCTTCCTTGGCGGGCGCTGCACAGCGCACCGGAGAACGTACGGTGAGATCGACGCGATTGACCTCCGGCAGTTCGGCCTGCCAGCACGACAGCACCTTGTCGGAGTAGTGCGTCTGAATCCAGCTCTTCAGGAACCGGGTCGGCACCGACAGGTGCACGCTCTCGTCCTGGACGCTTTCGAGGTCCATCCGCGCGAACCAGCTCGAATAAACGTCCTCGCCGACGCTCGAGCGCAAACGGCCCTTCACGCGTGACCAGCGATCCTGTTCCATGTTCGACATTTCAGCAGCTTTTCAATTCCAGAGTTACGGGCCATCGCAGCGGCGAGCCATGACGGCTCACGCCATCGCCGCGACCAGCGAGTTGAGTTCGGACATGGCTCCGCCGCTTCGGCTGAAGCAGCCGGCGTCAGATCAGGGCCGAAGAGAGATGGAAAAAAGTCAGCTCAGCGGAGGACTCGACGGATAAACCGGAGTGTGAGCACGGCAATGACTATTGAAAAACGCATGGCCCGCGAAGGCGGAAAATTCAACCGGATGATCGGCAGGTTCGAATGATACGTCGACTTCGGTGCTCATGAAACCTCCCCCTCTCGCCGCGCTTGCGCGCGGCCAGACGTCGCCAAAACAAAACCGCGTCGATGCTCTCACCAAGACTGCGTCTGCATTCCGATGGATCGCCGGTGCCGTCGTTCGTCAGAAACCTTCGAACGAAGGCCTCTGCTTGAATTCAGACACGGCTTCGCCAGCCCCATATTGCTATGAGTTGCAGTTCGACCGTCATTTGGAAAAGCCACCAACATGCACACCGCCGCCGATTTGCATGTCCGCCCTTGGTTCTCAAACCGCGCTGATCTGAAGAGCCGTGGGCGTCGCGGGTGGACTATGAAAACCACGACGGCCCCTCCGCTGCAATGGATATGATTCCGAGGGGAGGGTGAAGATTTCGCCTCGACCGGTAGCAGAACAGGCAACTAATCACTTCGGGATCGGCAAGATTTTGAATCTGTGCATAGATTCGATGTGCGCTGCGAGCGTGACATTTTGGCCGCGTGCCTAAAAGAATTTCATGAATCCTTTACCTTTGACGCTCGGGCGAGGGCGTTTTCCAAATGGTCGTCCGCGCTTTGCCGATAAGTGGTTCGCTCGCCGCGGATTTTTGTGAGCGCTCGGACAGGGTAACCCTTGTCACAAACGACCGCGTAGTTGCACGAGGAAGCGCGCGCCGAAAGTCAAGCGAGTCCGACAAAGATCGGAGTTCCTGCTGTGCCGCAGCGTTTTCTTGAGCCGCGCGTCAAGCACGGTTGACGCTTGGTGGTGTGTTGTTCCGGAACGAGGCAGGTGACGGCGAAGACGCGCGTCATTCGATTCAAATTATGAGCGAGCGCGTACCGTAATCGAGTGAGCAACTACACGACCGGGCGCGGCGAGTATGACTATGCTGGCGCAAGCTGTCGCCGAAAAAGAAAATGCCCGGCAGAGCCGGGCATCGAAACCATCCAAGATGATGGTGAGAATTACTTCGCCAGCTTGGCGATGCTGTGGGTCAGGCGCGACACCTTCCGGCTCGCGGCGTTCCGGTGGATGATGTTGCGCTGCGCAGCGCGCATCAGCTCGGGCTCGGCGCGAGCCATCGCCTTCAGCGCCGCTTCGCGGTCGCCGCTCGCGATCGCCTCTTCGACGGTCCGGACCGACCCACGCATCTGAGTCCGACGCGACTTGTTCACCGCGGTGCGCCGGGCGATCTTGCGGGTCGCTTTCTTGGCGGAAGACGTATTAGCCATGATCTCTCAAATCCTGCAGCGGCCTCTGCTCGAGCGGCCGGGGCTGATTGGCGGAGCCGCAATCGCGACGCGCCGTGTGTTCCGGATGTTGCTGAAGATGCTCCCGGAGCCGACACGGCCGCAATTCACGGCGCCGCCCAAAGAACAGCGGCGGCAGGATCGCCCCTACCGCCATCGGCCGCGTTATACTGGCAGTGCCTTCCAGCGTCAACGGGGACGCGCGGGTCTAGGGCCCGGGGCGGTTCCGGCCGAGGGCTTGAGACACCCCAGATGTGGTCCAAGTTGCTGGCGAGGTTGAATTCTGCCGTTCCGCCCGGTAAGCCCGGCCTGGGGCACAGGCGAATTTCTGATCGGGGTGGTTGAGATGATCCGCGGCTTCTTTCGGCTGATCGGCCTGCTGTTCCTGACCGGGGGGTTCATCTTCCTGGTCTATGACGGCGCGCGGTCGGTCGCCGACAATTCGGTGCAATGGACCAAGCTCGGCGACTTCTGGAACGACATCCACCAGGCCAGCCAGCAGTCGTTTCGCGACTGGGTCGAGCAGACCGCGCCGTGGCTTTGGACCCACGTGGCCAAGTTCGTGCTGACGCAGCCGACCTTCGCGGTGCTGGGCGTGATCGGGCTGGCGCTGATGCTGCTGTTCCGTCCGCGCAAGCCGCTGATCGGCTACGCCCGCGACTGACGGGCAGAGCGCGGCGTAACAATCTCGCCGCCGCTGCGAAGACACCTATATCCTGAAATTGAGTTGAGAGCCGATTGCATCAGCGCCACGCTGAGGCTCGGCTTTCGCCATCATGCGTGCGCGGACGCGCGGCACCCGCCGCCATCGGCCGCGCCGGGAGGGTCTTCGATGTTCTTCATGCGCAAATCGACCGCGATGCCGAGTGCCGACGAGGCTTTGCCGGGCCGGCCGACGCCGATCCCGACGGCACGGACGCATTTCGTGAACGGCAACCGGCTGCAGCCGCCGTTCCCGGAAGGCCTGCAGCAGGCGGTGTTCGGGCTCGGCTGCTTCTGGGGCGCGGAGCGCAAGTTCTGGCAGCTCGGCGACGGCGTTTACAGCACCGCGGTGGGCTATGCCGGTGGCTTCACGCCCAATCCGACCTACGAGGAAGTCTGCTCGGGCCGCACCGGCCACACCGAAGTGGTGTTGGTGGTGTTCGATCCGGCCACGATCTCCTACGAGGCGCTGCTCAAGACGTTCTGGGAAAGCCACGACCCGACCCAGGGGATGCGGCAGGGCAACGACGTCGGTTCGCAGTATCGCTCGGCGATCTACACGTTCGGCGACCACCAGAAGCGCGCGGCGGAAGCCTCACGCACGACCTATGGCGCGGCGCTGAAGGCCAAGGGCTATGGGCCGATCACCACCGAGATCGCGCCGTCCGGTCCGTTCTATTATGCCGAGGACTACCACCAGCAATATCTCGCCAAGAATCCCGGCGGCTATTGCGGGCTCGGCGGCACTGGCGTGTCGTGCCCGGTCGGGGTCGGCGTCACCGCTTGACGATCGCATCGTCCGCCGCCCCGGCGGCGGACGGGCCTCGCGCGAGTACGGGGGCGGAAGCCAAACCCAAACCGTTTGTTAACCCTAACGGGGCATAAACGAAGCTGTCTCGTGGCAAGGGATAGCTCCAGTGCGTGTCGTAGGCGCGTTTCAAGTATCGATGATCATCGTGGCGACCGCGCTCGCGCTGGGCGGCTGCATGCGGCGGCCTGGGCCGGTCGCGATGGTGCAGCCACAGAACACCCTCGACACCATGGCCTATGGCGGCGGCGTTCCGCCGATGGCGGCTGCCTATGCGGCGCCGAGCGGGGAGCCGGCGTACCGGCTCGACGCCGGCGATCGGCTGCGCGTCGTGGTGTACGGACAGGAAGGGCTCACCAACACCTATGCGATCGATGCCGCCGGTTCGATCACCATGCCGCTGATCGGCGCGGTGCCGGCACGCGGTCGCACCCCCGCCGGTCTGGCCGCCGAGATCACCGCGCGGCTACGCCGCGGCTTCATTCGCGAGCCATCGGTCGCGGTCGAAGTGGAATCGTATCGGCCGTTCTTCATCCTCGGCGAGGTCACGGCGCCCGGCCAATACCCGTACGTGCCGCATATGAGCGTCGAGAGCGCGGTTGCGATTGCCGGCGGCTTCACCCCCCGCGCCCAGCGCGACCGGGTCACGGTGACGCATCCGGAAGGCGGCGGCATGGTGCGCGAGGTGGTGCCGCTCGGCACGCCGCTGAGCCCCGGCGACACCGTCTATGTCGGCGAACGCTGGTTCTGAGCCGGCGAGTGCGCCGTCCGATCCTGCTTTACTTCAGATGCGCGGCGAAGAACGCCAGGCTGCGTTGCCACGCCAAGTCTGAGCTCGGCTTGTCGTAGCTGGCGCGTTCGTCGCAGCCGAAACCGTGCTGCGCGCCCGGATAGACCAGAATCTCGACCTCCGGCCGCTTGGTCCGGATCGCGTCGACGTCGCTGAGCGGAATCCCGGAATCCTTTTCGCCGAAATGCAATTGCGTCGGCACCAATGGCTTGTCGTCGGCGAAACGCACGATGGCGCCGCCGTAGTAGCCGACCGCAGCCTTCAGCCCGTGCAGCTTGGTGGCCGCCGCATAGGCGACGCTGCCGCCGAGGCAAAAACCGATGATGCCGACCGGGCCGATGCTGCTGACGGCGTCGATCGCTGCCTGGGTGTCGCGCAGCATCGCCGGCCAGTCCGGATTGGCGACGAACTTGCGTGCCACCGCGATCTCGTCCGGCGAATAGCCGCTCTGGAAATTGCGCTCGCTGCGATCGAAGATCGACGGCGCGAGAGCGACGTAGCCTTCAGCAGCGAGGCGGTCGCAGACGTTGCGGATGTGGTGATTGACGCCGAAGATCTCCTGGATCACCACGATCGCGGCTTTCGGCGTGCCGGCGGGATCGGCCCGATAACCGCCGAGTTCGAAACCGTCCGCAGCCTTCAGCGTGATGTCGTGTCCCACGGGTGATCCTTTGCGCGCGTTGATGATGAGATCGGTGCGACGTCGCCGGGCGGTTAGCGCCACATCCAGTTGCGGCCCCAGTCGCCCTTCCATCCTGCCAGCCGGCCGTGACGGAATTGCAGATACAGCCGGTCGCGGCGGTCGAAGAAGCCGCTGCCGCCCTGGGTGCGGATCACCATGAAAATCTCGTCGCCGGGTTTGCCGCTGACGTAGTTGAGCGGCATGCCGAGCGCTGCGGCCGCCTGGTTGGCATCCATGCCGAACACCAGCGGCGTGGTGTTGGAGAGTGTCGCGACGAACGGCGGCGGGACGATCACCGCAGGCTGTTGCGCGAACGCCGGCGCGGCCGATAGCAGCAGCGCGCCCGCCAGAGTTGCAGCACCACAGAACCGAGGTGCGATCGCTAGATTTGTCGCAGTCATCTGTCCCCGTTCCGCCCCATTCATCCCGGCACTCTGTCGCGGCAATCATAACGCTGCGGCTGGTCAGAGCGAGACCTCGCATAATCACGGTTTTGACATTGTATCAAATGTGAATCGCGAAGGTCACGGCTCGTTAACAACGCCCATTAATCTCAAGGAACCAGTTTTTCGTTAGTGTAAGGAGATTACCTGCCAACGGTAGCAATCCCGGTGACCTTCATGAATGCATTAGCCCGACAGCCCGCCTCCAACCCTGCGCCGCGCCGGCGTCTGTTGCTGGCGTCCGATCGCCGTGACGGCAGCGTCGACATCGCGGGCATTCTGGCGAGCGTGGCGGAGGTCGAGACCGTGCCGACGGCGCACCTGCCGGACGCGCCGGCGCGCGATCTGTCGGGCATTGTGGTCGATATCAATCTGCGCTCGGCCGACAGCGTGCAACTGGTTCGGCGCAAGCTGCTCGGCGGGGCCTATCAGCCGATGCCGCGGCTGTTCGTGCTCGCCGATGAGTTGCATCACGGCTCGATGCAGGCGTGGGCGCTCGGCGCTACCGATACCATCGCCCGTCCGTTCGATCCGCGCGATCTGTTGCAGCGGGTCCGCTCGGCGTTTCCCGATCCTTCCGAGGACACCGCGACCGCCCGCGCCGAAGCGCTGAGCGACGGCGTCACCGCCGCCCACAAGGTGCTGGTGAAGATCTTCGAGCGGCTGCACGGCAAGCCGCTGACGTTCCAGGACGTGATGCAGGCGGAAGGTCCGATCCTCAAAGCGATCAAACGCTCGTCGCTCCGGGAATGGCTCGCCACCGTCGGCCGCCATCACGACGAGAGCTATCGGCTGTGCCTGTTCGCGACCGGCTTCGCGGTGGCGTTCGCGCAATATCTCGGCATGCGCGAAGAGGATCAGCGCCGGCTGACCCGTGCGGCGCTGCTGTACGACGTCGGCAAGGCCTATGTGGACGTTTCGGCGCTCGACAATCTCGACAATCTGAAGGGCGAGTCGCTGCGCAAATATCGCGAGCATCCGCGGCTCGGCTACGAGGCGCTGGTCGCCGAAGGCAGCTTCCCGCGCGAGACGCTCGACGTCGTGCTGCACCATCACGAACTGCTCGACGGCTCGGGCTATCCGGACGGGCTGCACGGCGATCAGATCGCCGACATCGTCCGCATCACCACGATCGTCGATATCTTCGCGTCGCTGGTCGCGCCGCGCAAGAACCACAAGCCGATGTCGCCGCTGCAGGCCTTCATCACCATGGAGAACATGGGCGGTAAGATCGACCAGCGCCTGCTGCAGGCATTCCGCCCGGTGGCGATGGGCGGCTGATCGGGCCCTGTCATTTCCGGGACGCGCGAAGCGGACCCGGAACTGCTTCGTCCTGAACCTCGAGATTCCGGGTTCGCGCCTCGCGGCGCGCCCGGAATGACGTGAGGAATGATTACTCCGCCAGCATCTTGCGGAGTTCGGCTTTCGCCACCTTCTCCAGCGTCGAGCGCGGCATATCGTCGACCAGCCGCACTTCACGTGGCCGCTTGAAGTCGGCGAGCGCGGCCGCGCAGGCGGCGGTGATGCGATCGGCAAAATCCTGCGGCGCCGCGGCGACGCCGCCTTGCGGGATCACGAACACCACCGGCACTTCGTCGAGCATCGGGTGTTTCTTCGCCACCACCGCGGCTTCGCGCACGCCCGGCACGGTGATCACCACCTGTTCGATTTCGGACGCCGCGACATTCTCGCCGCCGACCTTCAGCATGTCCTTGGCGCGGTCGCCGAACCGAATTGCGCCGTGCTCGAGTCGCGTCACGCGGTCGCCGGTGATGAAGTAACCGAACTCATCGAAGCTGTCGCGCGTCGCCGCCTCGTTGTGCAGATACTCCTTGAACAGCGACAGTCCCGGCACGCCCTTGATCAGCAGATTGCCGGTGTCGCCGACGCGTGTCGGGGCGCCGTCGTCGCCGACAATGCGGATCGCGTATTCGGGCGCAGCGCGGCCGATCGACATCGGCGTGTTGGGCTGATCGGCTTCGGCGATGATGCCGTGGGTGATGGTCTCAGTCATGCCCCACCAGCCGATGATCTTGATTCCGAACGAGGCGAACGGCGGCGGTTCGGCGACCGCGGTGCCCCACAGCCGGAAGCGATGCGCCTTCGGGACCTCGTGCTCGAGCAGCGCCTTCATGCAGAATGGGATCGTCGACAGCCAGGTGCAGCCATGCTCCAGCGAGACCTTCCAGAAGCGGCTCGCGGAGAACCGCGGCTGCACCACCACGGTGCCGCCGACCCACAGCGTCGACAGCATCGAATAGGCCAGCGCATTGGTGTGGAACAGCGGCAGATACAACAGATGCACGTCATCGGCGCGCAGCGTCTGGTGTGCGGCGTTGATCTTGGCGCCCCACAGTGCGTTGGCGTGGGTCCACAGCACCGCCTTGGGTCGCGAGGTCGTGCCCGAGGTGTACTGCACGCTGCACGGCGCCAGCGGATCGGTCGGGCGACGCGGCCGATCGGCGCTGTCGCCAAACAGACTGTCGAACGAGTCGCCCTTTGCGACCGGCTGCGCTGCGATTGCTGCGCCTGGATCGTGTCCGATCACCGCCATCCATTTCAGCTTCTTGCAGTTGGTGGCCACCAGATCGGCATAGGCAGGCTGGGTGATGGCGGCGACCGCGCCGCAATGGTCGGCGAAGTACTCGATCTCTGCGGCGGCCGAGCGGGTGTTGGTGGTGACCGCAATTGCACCGAGCTCCGTGCAGGCGAACCAAGCGAGCAGGAATTCGACGCAATTGTCGAGATGGATCAGCAGGTAATCGCCCGGCTTGATGCCGCGCTTGGCGAGGCCGGCGGCGAGCGCGCCGACGCGCTCATGGAATTCGCCGTAGCTCCAGCTCCGCGACGGGCCGTCGAACGGCGCCGAGATCACGAAAGGATGCTCGCGCCGCGCCTCGGCGTGCAGCTTCAACAGCCACGGCACGTCCATTCCGTCGAATGGCGTCACCATGCCCGGCGCTTCGATCAGCTGCGACATGTCTCGTCCTCCCTTTGTCCCGCGCATGCTGCGCGTTGTTGTTGGCGTTCCGCGCTGCGCAATTCGCACGCGGTCGCATGATGGGAGGTTTGCCATCCGCCGCGACGGCGCGCAATCGGTCCGGCCGGCGTCACCGGATGCGCGGATCGCAAGGCTCAGCGCGCAGTGCGGCGGCGACGCGTCGCAGCTTCGATGATGCTTTTGTGAAAGCCGGTCCGGAACGGCACTCGGACGCTGCGGTTCTGTCTCGCATCGGTGACAACACAAGGAGAGCGAGATGAGACGTCTAGCATTGGCAGTGATGGCGCTCGGCGCACTTGGCGCGACGCAACTGATCGGCGCCCAGCCGGCGGCGGCGAGCGTCGAATATCCGTACTGCATCCAGGGCAAGCAGCAGGGCTATCCCGGCGACTGCAACTACGCCACCTACTCCTCCTGCCGCTTCACCGCGAGCGGTACCGGCGGCAACTGCGTCATGAATCCGCGCTACAGCGCGTGGGATCGCGGCTACGACAGCTACGGTTACGCGCCCGCCAACGCAGTCGGCGGTTATTGATCGGCTCGCGTGGGCGTGGTCCTAGAGACCGCGCTCCTTGCGGCTGAAATTCGACAAATGCCCCTCGCGCGCCGCCTGAGCGCGAGCGGCTTTCATCACGCTTTTGCTCTTGCCGGGCGGGGCGGGGCGAGACACCAGCCGCTCCATTCGCCGGCTGCCGCAGCCCGGGCACGGCGGCTTGTCGTCGAAGCCGACCAGCAATTCGCTGTCTTTGTCGCATTGCTTACAATGGAAGCCGTAGAGCGGCATCGCGACACCTCCTGAAGTCCGTCAGGAGAAGCTGTGCAGGATCCGGACCACTTCCTTTAGGCTGGCGATGATCCGGCGGCCGGTTAGCGGCGTCCGCCGATCACCGCCAGCAGCGCGGTGCCGTAATGCTCGAGCTTCTTGTCGCCAATGCCCGGAATGCCCCGCATCTCGTCCAGCGTTCGCGGTTTCGCCGCGGCCAGCCCGTCGATCGTGGCATCGTGCAGCACCACATAGGCCGGCACGCCGCGAGCCTTGGCCACTTCAGACCGCCACGCCTTCAGCGCGGCAAACAGCTCTGGATCGCCGCTGGTCTCGCGCTGGGCGCTGCCGACCAGATCGCCGCGGCGCGATTTCGACCGCGGCGGCCGGCCGGTCTGCTCGCGCAGCGCCACCTCCGACTCGCCTTTCAGCACCGCACGCGAGGTCTCGGTCAGTTTCAGCGCGCCGAACGCTTCGCTGTCCGGTGCCAGATGCCCGAGCGACACCAGTTGCCGGATCACCGCGCGCCATTGTTTCTCGCCAAACTCGCCGCCGATGCCGAACACCGACAGTTTGTCGTGGCCGAATTGAGAAACGCGCTCGGTCAGCCGGCCGAGCAGCACGTCGATCAGGTGCTGAGCGCCGAACCGCTGCCCGGTGCGATAGGCGCAGGACAGCAGCTTCTGCGCCGCCACCGTGCCGTCGATCACCTTCGGCGGGTTCAGGCAGTTGTCGCAATTGCCGCAGTGCGGGTGCGGCGAGGTCTCACCGAAATAGCCGAGCAGCCGCGTGCGCCGGCAGCCGGTGGATTCGCACAAACCGACCAGCGCATCGAGCTTGCCCATCGACACCCGCTTGAAGGCGTCCGAGCCGCTGCTCTCGTCGATCATCCGGCGCTGCTGCACGATGTCGGACAGGCCATAGGCCATCCAGGCGTCGGACGGCTTGCCATCGCGGCCGGCGCGTCCGGTCTCCTGGTAATAGGCCTCGATGCTCTTCGGCAGATCGAGATGCGCGACGAACCGCACGTCCGGTTTGTCGATCCCCATACCGAACGCGATCGTGGCGACGATCACGATGCCGTCCTCGTTGAGGAAGCGGTCCTGGTTGCGCGCGCGAACGTCCGGCGGCAGGCCGGCGTGATACGGCAGCGCGGTGAGGCCGGATTTGCTCAGCGTCTCGGCGATGTCCTCCACCTTGGCGCGTGACAGGCAATACACCACGCCGGAATGGCCGCGGTGGCGGTCGTCGATAAAGGCTTTGAGTTGGGCCGGTGCGTTCTGCTTGTCGACGATGGTGTAGCGAATGTTCGGCCGGTCGAAGCTCGACACGAAGCACGGTGCATCCGTTAGTGACAGCCGCTCGGCGATCTCGCGCCGGGTCAGCGCGTCGGCGGTCGCGGTGAGCGCGATCCGCGGCACGTTCGGAAACTTCTCGGCGATGGCCGAGAGGCCGACATATTCGGGACGGAAGTCGTGGCCCCATTGCGACACGCAATGCGCCTCGTCGATCGCAAACAGCGAGAGCTTGGCTTTGGCCAGCAGCGACAGGCAGCGCGGTGTCAGCAATCGCTCGGGCGCGACATAGAGCAGATCGAGTTCGCCATTGAGGAGTTGCCGCTCGATCTCGTTGGCCTCGTCGTAGGACAGCATCGAATTCAGCGCGGCGGCGCGCACGCCGCTCTCCAGCAGCCCGGCCACCTGGTCGCGCATCAGCGCAATCAGCGGCGATACCACCACGCCGCAGCCGTCGCGCAGCAGTGCCGGCAATTGGTAACACAGCGACTTGCCGCCGCCGGTCGGCATCAACACCAGCGCATCGCCACCACCGGCGACGTGCCGCACGATCGCTTCCTGCTGGCCGCGGAACGACGGCAGCCCGAACACGTGGTTGAGAACCGACAGCGCCCGGGCGTCGAGGTCGTCGTCGGTGTGGCGCGAAACCGGAGCGATCATGGGAGGCAGGCGAAGCAGGACATCTGCTGCATATAGCCGAAACTGTGAGATTCGCCTGCTGCGATGGCGCGGCGGTCACCGCAGCGGAGTCTGCTCCAGATAGGCGCGCAGCAAGCGGCGACTGGCCGCCAGCGCGGCGATCTGGCCGTCGATTTCAGCGAGCCGCCGGCGAATACCGTCGCGGAACGCCGGGCAGGGCCGGAATCCGCCCGAATCCGGCTCGGCGCAGGGCAGCAGCAGCCGGATCTTCGCCAGCGTCAGCCCGGCGGCTTGCAGCGTGGTGATTCGCTGCACGGTCGTGATGTCGGCCGGACGGTACAGCCGGTACCCCGCTGGCGAGCGGCCGGGCCGCAACAACCCCTCCGTCTCGTAATAGCGCAGCATCCGCGCGCTGACGCCGCAGCGGCGCGCCAATTCCCCGATCTGCATCGCGGCCTCTTGACCCTGACAACGCTGTCAAAGCGTAGCCTCGGAGCCGCCCACAAGCCAAGAGAGGACCGATGCTCAAGCTCACGATGTTCGTCCGGCGCCTGCCGGAGCTGTCGCGTGACCAGTTCGACAGCCATTGGCTTGATCGCCACGGCCCCCTGGTGCGGTCGCACCAGCAGGTGCTGCGAATCCGGCGCTATGTGCAAACCGTGCCGCTGCCAGATCCGGCCCAGCAATCGATCCGCGCCAGCCGCGGCTTGGCGGCCGCCGATTACGACGGCTGCGGCGAATTGTGGTGGGACAGTTTCGACGACCACAGCTCCGCCCGGGCCTCGCCGGAGGGCCTGGCGGCGCTGCGCGAACTAATCGCCGACGAGCGCAGATTCGTCGATCTGTCGCGCTCTATTGCCTGGTACGGCACCGAGCGGCTCATCATTCCGGACTGACGCAACGCGCCGTCTGCGGGCGGGCCGAGGCGCCGGTCGCAACCGGCTGCATCACACGATCCGGCTGTTCTTGTTGCCCCAGTATCTGTCGCGCAGCAGGCGCTTGTAGAGTTTGCCGGTGGGGAGCCGTGGCAGTTCGTCCATGAAGTCGATCGAGCGCGGCACCTTCTGCCGCGACAATGATTGCGCGCAGAACGCGATCAGCTCTGCGGCCAGATCGGCACCGGTGGCGACGCCCGGCATCGGTTGCACCACCGCCTTGACCTCCTCGCCGAGATCCTCATTCGGCACGCCGAACACCGCGGCATCCGCGACCTTGGGGTGAGTGATCAAGAGGTTCTCGCACTCCTGCGGATAGATGTTCACCCCGCCCGAGATGATCATGAAGGTGGCACGATCGGTGAGGTGTAGGTAACCGTCGTCATCGACATAGCCGACGTCGCCGACGGTGCTCATGCTGCCGTCTTTGGAGCGAGCTTCCTGGGTCTTCTTCGGGTCGTTGAAGTACTCGAACGGCGTCGCGGTCTTGAACCAGATCTGCCCGGGCATGCCCTTCGGGCACGGCTTCATGCCGTCGTCGAGGATATGCAGGTCGCCGAACATCACCTTGCCGACCGTGCCGCGATGCGCAAGCCATTCGGCGCTGTTGCAGGCGGTGAAGCCGAGCCCTTCGGTGGCGCCGTAGTATTCGTGGATGATCGGTCCCCACCATTCGATCATCTGTTCCTTGACCTGCGGCGGGCAGGGCGCTGCGGCGTGGATTGCCACTTCCAGCGTCGACAGATCGTAGGCCTTCCGCACCTCTTCAGGCAGCTTCAGCATCCGCGAGAACATCGTCGGCACGAGCTGGCTGTGCGTGACCTTGTGCTTCCCGATCAGCGCCAGATACTGCTCCGGATCGAAGTGCTCCATGATGATCACGGTGCCGCCGTCGCGGATGGTGAGGCCGACCGCAGCCTGCGGCGCCGAGTGATACAGCGGCGCGGGCGACAGATAGATCATGCCGTCGCGATACTTCCACAGCATGTTGAGGAAGTGGAACAGCGGCAGCGGTTCGGACGGCGGCTGCTCCGGCAGCGGGCGCAGGATGCCCTTCGGCCGGCCGGTGGTGCCGGACGAATACAGCATCGCAGTGCCGAGGCTTTCGTCGGCGATCGGCGTGTCCGGCAGGTTCTTGGTCGCGTCGGCGAGCCCGACGATCCGCTCGCTCTCGCCGTCACCGTCGACCACCACGCACAGCGTGACGTTGGGGCATTCCTTCAGCGCTTCGCGGGCGACGTCGAGCTTGGCTTTCGAGGTGATCAGCGCGCGCGATTCGCTGTTGGTCAGGATGTAGGCGAGCTCGGCCGGCGTCAGGTATGAGTTGACGCAGGTGTAATAATAGCCGCTGCGCTCGCCGGCGGCGCACGCCTCGATGTAGCGGTTGTTGTTCTCCATGAAGATCGAATAGTGGTCGAGCCGCTGAAGGCCGTGATTGCGCAACAGATGCGCCAGACGGTTGCTGCGAGCCTCGAGTTCGGCATAGCTCACCGTTTCTCCGGTCGAAGCCATGATGAAGGCGGGATGGTCGGGGCGGGTCTTCGCGAACTGGCCGGGATACATCGTGCTCCTCGTTCGTCAGTGTCTATTCATCCGTCATTGCGAGCGAAGCGAAGCAATCCAGGGGCCGTGCACTGGGCTGGATTGCTTCGTCGCTTCGCTCCTCGCAATGACGGCGATGGTGATGGCTCACGCCGCGAGCTCCAGGATCTCCCGGACCTGCGCCGGTCCTTCGATCGGGCGCGGATTGCGCGGCACCCATGGGGTGCCCATTGCCTGGGTGGCGATCCGCTCGAAATGCTCGGGCCCGACGTTCACTTCGCGCAAGCTGCGCGGCATGCCGAGCACCCGGATCAGCGCGTCGAGCACGTCGCCAGCGTCTTCGCCGGGATGTCCCATCGCGGCGGCAACCAGCGCCTGGCGGTCGCGATTGCCGGACTTGTTCCAGCGCATCACCGCCGGCAGCATGATGCAGGAGGTATGGCCGTGTGGCACGTCGAACACCGCGCCGAGCACATAGCCGATGCCGTGGCTGGCTCCCATCGGCACGCCGGACGACAGCGCGCCCATCGACAGCCAGGTGCCGATCTGACAATCGAGCCGGGCGTCGAGGTCGGTTGGGTCGGCTTTCACCCGCGGCAGCCCCGCGGCGAGCATCGAAAGGCCGCGTAGCGCCTGGGCGTCGCCGTAAGGGTGTGCCTCGCGTGAACAGATCGCTTCGACGCAGTGGTCCACGGCGCGGATACCGGTCGACAGAAACAGCCATTCCGGCGTGTGCAGGGTAATGGCCGGATCGAGGATCGCGGCGCGCGGCATCGTCAGCGGATGCGCCAGCCTCTCCTTCACCCTGGTGGCTTCGTTGGTGACGCCCGCGATGGCACTGAATTCGCCACCCGAGATCGTGGTCGGGACGCTGATCTGACGGACTTTGGGGGCGACAGGCGCGTTGATGTTGCGGACGCGGTCGATCTCGGCGGCGCTTGAGATGTCGTTGGCAAGGCAGATCTGCACCGCCTTGGCGGCGTCGGTGATCGAGCCGCCGCCGACGGTGACGATGATGTCGGCCTGGATGGCGCGGGCCTGTTCGGTGGCGGCGATGACTGCCGCGCGCGGCGTATGCGCCGGCATCGCGTCGAACACCCCGGCGCAGCGGCTGCCGAGCGCATCTTTAATCTTGACGATTTCATCGGTGGTGCGGTTCAGCGTCCCCGACACCATCAGCAGCGCGCGCTGTGCGCCGATGCGGTCGAGCTGAGCGGCGAGCGCCTCCGCCGCCGGCTGACCGTAGACGACCTCCTCCATGGCGCCGAACACGACGCGTCCAGTCATCACGTTGTTTCTCTCCCCTTGGCCGCTTTTGCGTGGCCTTAGCGATGATCCTAATCCGATCGTCGTAGGTTCGGGAACAGGAAAATTCGTCGCGGCGACGGCGCGTCATGGGCGTGTCCGATACCACGGTATGATAAGACGTTTGGCTGATCCGCCGCCGTAAGGGGTTGTCGCTGCCCCGCCCGCATGTTGAATGCGGCGGCAGATTTTGTTGTGACGCGTTTTCTTCACGCGAACCGGTGACCACTTCGCTCGAAAACGCTTTCGTCGGGGAGACAGTCCATGACTAAGGCCGTGCTCGGCATTATCGGCGGCTCCGGGATCTATGATTTGCCCGGGCTGGAAGACGTCCGAGAGGAAGCGATCGCGAGCCCGTGGGGCCAGCCGTCTTCCGCGGTTCGGCGCGGCAATATCGCCGGCCTGCCGATCGTGTTCATGCCGCGCCATGACAAGGGCCACCGGCTGTCGCCCTCCGACATCAACTACCGTGCCAATATCGACGTGCTGAAGCGCGCCGGCGTCACCGACCTGATCTCGCTGTCGGCCTGCGGCTCGTTCAAGGAAGAGCTGCCGCCCGGCACCTTCGTGCTGGTCGATCAGTTCGTCGACCGCACCTACAAGCGCGAAAGCTCGTTCTTCGGCAAAGGCTGCGTCGCCCACGTCTCGATGGCGCATCCGGTGAGCCCGCGGCTGCGCATCCACCTTGCGGCTGCGGCGGAGGCCGAGGGCATTCCGGTGGCGCGCGGCGGCACGTACCTCTGCATGGAAGGGCCGCAGTTCTCCAGCTACGCGGAGAGCATGACCTACAAGCAGCTCGGCTATTCGGTGATCGGCATGACCAACATGCCGGAGGCCAAGCTCGCCCGTGAGGCGGAAATTTGCTACGCGACGGTGGCGATGGTCACCGATTTCGACTGCTGGCACCCGGACCATGACGCGGTGACGGTGCAGGACATCGTCCGCGTTCTCACCTCCAATGCCGAGAAGGCCAAGAGCCTGGTGGCGCGGCTGGCACAGGACTTCCCGCGCGAGCACGAGGAATGCCCGATCGGCTCCGACCGCGCCCTCGATGCCGCCTTCATCACCGCCCCCGAAGCGCGCGATCCGGAACTGCTGAAGAAGCTCGACGCGGTGGCCGGGCGGGTTTTGAAGGCGTAAACCTCGTCATTGCGAGGAGCGGAAGCGACGAAGCAGTCCAGTGCTGGCATGTGAATTTCTGGACTGCTTCGCTTGCTCGCAATGACCGATTCGATCTCAGCGAGGCACCATGAAAGTCGACGGCAAGCATACCCGCACGATCTGGCTCGAGGCTGATGGCTGGACCGTCGGCACTATCGATCAGCGCCGGCTGCCGCACGACTACGTGGTGGTGAAGCTGACCAGCTCCGATGACGAGGCCGATGCGATCCGCACCATGCTGGTGCGCGGCGCGCCGCTGATCGGCGCGACCGCGGCCTATGGCATGGCGCTGGCAATGCGTGAGGATGCCTCCGACGCCGGGCTCGATGCCGCCTACGCCAAGCTGGTCGCAACCCGGCCGACCGCTATCAATCTGAAGTGGGCGCTCGACGAGATGCGCCGTGCGCTCGCCCCAATTCAGCCGGCGGATCGCGTCGCGGCGGCGTATCGGCGTGCCGGTGAGATCGCCGACGAAGACGTTGCGATCAATCAGGCGATCGGCGCCAGCGGCCTGAAGCTGATCGAGGCGATCGCGGCGACCAAGAAGCCCGGCGAGCGGGTCAATGTGCTGACCCATTGCAACGCCGGCTGGCTCGCCACCGTCGATTGGGGCACCGCGACCGCGCCGATCTATCAGGCGTTCGATGCAGGTATTCCGATCCACGTCTATGCTGACGAGACCCGCCCGCGTAACCAGGGCGCGTCGCTCACCGCCTGGGAGCTCGGCCATCACGGCGTCGATCACACCGTCATTCCGGACAATACCGGCGGTCATTTGATGCAGCACGGGCTGGTCGATATCGTCATCGTCGGCACCGACCGCGTCACCGCCGACGGTGATGTCTGCAACAAGATCGGCACCTATCTGAAAGCGCTGGCGGCGGCCGACAACAAGGTGCCGTTCTACGTCGCGCTGCCGTCGCCGACGATCGACTTCACCATCCACGACGGCGTCCGCGAAATCCCGATCGAGCAGCGCGAGGCCGCGGAAGTGACCGATATGACCGGCCGTACCAGTGACGGACGGATCGAGACGGTGCGGATCGTGCCGCAGGGGTCAAAGGTCGCCAATTACGGCTTCGACGTCACCCCGGCGCGGCTCGTCACCGGCCTGATCACCGAGCGCGGCGTGCTGAAAGCCGATCGTGCCGCGCTGGCTGCCGCCTTCCCGGAGCGGGCGGCCCAGGCCAAGGAACTCCTGCGGGCGTCCTGAGTTCGTTCGGCTACGGCTTTTCGGCCGGAGCGCACCACCTCACCGGTATTGCTGCCTCGAAACGGCGTGCCGCGCGGCCGATCGCCGCGTAACCCTGTGGAAACGCTCTCGCGCTCGCCACCTTTGTGGCTATGCTGGATTCGCGCCGGAGCCGACCCGCGCGCGCCCCAAGGACACGCATCATGACCGATCAATCCAGGCCGCCGGAGCGGCCGCGCTATGAGCCGGAGATCATTCCGCCCGGACAGACCCACGATCCGATGGGGACGCGGATTTTCATCGACCAGAACACTACCGAGCACGTCTTCGTCGGCAAAGTCGGTCCGCTCGGGCTGTTTTTGATGGCGCTGGCGATTGGGGCGGTGATTGCGGTGGTGCTCGTGCTGCTGCTCGGGGCGTTCCTGTTGTGGATTCCCGTGGTCGGGCTGCTGATCGCCGCCGGGCTGGTGGCCGGGGTGCTGCGGCCGTTGTTTTCGCGGAACGGCGGCTGACGCCGGGTTTGATCATTGTCAGCGTGCGGTCAGCGGCCGGGCGTCAGACTGGCAGTTTCGAAACGAGCCGGCCGAAGCACCGATGGGGCGCCTGTTCATTTTCATCTTCGCAGCCCTGATCGCCGCGGCACCGCTGCCGTCGGCGCGCCTGCTCGCGCATGAGCACAATCACGGCGCCCATGACCACCGCCAGGATCATGACGAAGCCCGCCTCGCTGTCGAGCGCGGCGAAATCCGCCCCCTCGCCGAACTGCTCGGCCAGATTCGCGACAAGCTCCCCGGCGAGATCACCGGGGTCGAGATCGAACGCCACCACGATCAGTGGCTGTACGAGTTCATCGTGGTCGACAAGGCCGGCCGGCTGTACGAAGTCTATGTCGATGGGCGCAGTGGCGAGATCCGGCGCACCAAGGAGAAGTGATGCGGGTGCTGGTGGTCGAGGACGACAGCCGGATCGCGTCGGAGTTGGCGCGCGGCCTCGGCGAAGCCGGTTACCTTACCGAGATCGTCGGTGACGGCGAAGAGGCGTGGTTTCGCGGCGATACCGAAGATTACGCCGCCATCATCCTCGACCTCGGCCTGCCGGGGCTCGACGGCCTCACCATCCTGAAGCGCTGGCGCGACAATGGCCGCCTCACCCCGGTGCTGATCCTCACCGCCCGCGGCAGCTGGGCCGAACGGGTCGACGGCATCGATGCCGGCGCCGACGATTACCTGCCAAAGCCGTTCCAGATGGAGGAGCTGCTGGCTCGGTTGCGCTCGATCGTGCGGCGCTCGGCCGGCCATGCCTCGTCGGTGGTCACCATCGGCGAGGTCACGCTCGACGAGCGGCAGATGCAGGTCAGCGTCGGCGGCAAGCCGGTGTCGCTGTCGCCGCTGGAATACCGGCTGGCGTCCTATCTGGTGCTGCATCGCGGCCGGGTGGTGTCGCAATACGAGCTTGCCGAGAACATCTACGGCCAGGACGACGCCCATGATTCCAACGCCATCGAGGTGCTGGTCGGCCGGGTCCGCCGCAAGATCGGCACTGAGCTGATCGAGACCCGGCGCGGCTTCGGCTACATCGTGCCGGACGAGCGTCCATGAAGCACAGCTCGCTGCGGCTGCGGTTGATCGCCGGTGGGGCTGCGGCGATCCTAGTCGCCCTCAGCATTGCCGGTTTCGCGCTCACGATCTTGTTCGAGCGCCACGTCACCCGCACCATCGCGGACGATCTCGAAGTGTCGCTGAAGCAGCTGCTCGCCGGCATCGAGGCCGGGCCGGACGGAAAGCTTGTGGTGGTGCGTCCGCCGACCGATCCGCGGTTCTCCGAGCCGCTGTCCGGGTTGTACTGGCAGGTCGGCGACGACGGCGACCAGCTCGTCCGCTCGCGCTCGCTGTGGGACGACCGGCTGACGGTGCCGATCGATCAGCCCGGCCCCGGGGAAGTCCATCATCACGACATCGCCGGCCCGTTCGGCTCGCGTCTGTCGATCGTCGAGCGCCGCGTGCAGCTCACCATGGGCGGCAAGAGCGTCCCGATCCGGGCCGCGGTGGCTGTCGATCTGGCGCGGGTCGATGCGGCCGGCAAGGCGTTCGCGCGCGATCTCGTGGTCGCGCTCGGCCTGCTCGGCGTGGTGCTGGCGCTCGCCACCTCGGTGCAGGTGATGCTCGGCTTGCGGCCGCTCGCGGCGTTGCGCCGCGACGTCGCCGCGATCCGCTCCGGCCGCAGCAGCCGGCTGCCCGAGGCGGTGCCGGACGAAGTCCGCCCGCTGGTCGAGGAGGTCAACGCACTACTCGAAGCCCAGGCGCGCGAGATCGACCGCTCGCGCGACCGCGCCGCCGATCTCGCCCATGGCCTGAAGACGCCGCTGGCCGCGCTCGCCGGCGATGCGGCGCGGCTGCGCGAGCGCGGCGAGGACAAGCTCGCACGCGATATCGAAGCGGTGGGCGCGGCGATGAGCCGGCATGTCGACCGCGAACTGGCGCGTGCCCGGCTGCGCGGTGCGGTGCGACGCGGCGAGAGCGTCGCGGTCGAGCTGCTGCCGCTGGTGCGCTCCCTGGTGACGATCCAGTCGCGCACCCCGGCCGGCCGCGCGATCGACTACGCCATCGAGGTTGCCGACTACGTTGCGGTGCCGATCGAGCGCACCGATTTGGCCGAGGTGCTCGGCAATCTGCTCGACAACGCCACCCGCCACGCCAAGTCGCTGGTCCGGATCGGCACCGCCTGCGACGCCGACGAATTCTGCATCGTGATCGAAGACGACGGCGAGGGCTTGGACGAAGCGGCGCGCACCGAGGTGCTGTCGCGCGGCATCCGGCTCGATCAGCGCGGCGAGGGCGCGGGGCTCGGCCTTGCCATTGTTCAGGACGTGCTCGACGCCTATGGCTGGGGCCTGCGGCTGTCGCGCTCCGAACTCGGCGGTCTCAAAGCCTGCTGCTGCTCCGCGGTGGCCTCGGCCGGTCCCGGCATCTAGACCGGCGCCGCGATCTTGCCATCGCGCCCGACAGCGCTATATCCCGGTTTTCCCTCACATTCCTTCTCCAGGACCAGCGACATTCGCCATGACCATGACTGATACCGCCAGCGAGACGAAGCCGTTCCAGGCTGAAGTGGCCGAGCTTTTGAACCTGATGGTGCACTCGGTCTATTCCGAGACCGACATCTTCCTGCGCGAGCTGATTTCGAACGCGTCCGACGCGCTCGACAAGCTGCGCTACGAGTCGATCGCAAAGCCCGAGCTGATGGAAAAGGGCGGCGAGCCGAAGATCCGGATCATCCCGAAGAAGGCGCCCGACACCCTGACGATCGTCGACAACGGCATCGGCATGGATCGTCAGGAGTTGATCGACAATCTCGGCACCATCGCCAAGTCCGGCACCAAATCCTTCATCTCCAAGCTTACCGAGACCAAGGACAGCGCCGGCCTGATCGGCCAGTTCGGCGTCGGCTTCTACGCCGCCTTCATGGTGGCCGATAAGATCACCGTCACCAGCCGCCGCGCCGGCTCGAACGATGTGTGGACCTGGACCTCCGCCGGCGGCGCCGGCTTCGAGATCGCCCCTGCGTCCGAAGAGGCGGCAGCGCGGGTCGAGCGCGGCACCGAGATCGTGCTGCACCTGAAGCCTGACGCGTCGAAATATCTCGAAGACTGGCAGATCGAACGGATCGTCACCGAGTACTCGGACAACATCCAGTTCCCGATCGAGCTGGTGCCGGAAGAGGGCGAGCCGCGCCAGATCAATTCGGCCAGCGCGCTGTGGCAGCGCTCGAAGTCGGAGCTGAGCGAGGACGACTACAAGCAGGCCTACAAGCAGATCGCGGGCGCCTTCGACGAGCCGGCGATGACGCTGCATTATCGCGCCGAGGGCCGGCAGTCCTATGCGGTGCTGCTGTTCGCGCCGTCGACCAAGCCGTTCGATCTGTTCGAGCCGGAGCGCAAGGGCAAGATCAAGCTCTATGTCCGCCGCGTCTTCATCACCTCGGAAGCCGAGTTGCTGCCGCCCTATCTGCGCTTCCTGCGCGGCGTGATCGATTCCGAGGATCTGCCGCTCAACCTGTCGCGCGAGATGCTGCAGAAGAATCCGCAGCTCGCGCAGATCCGCACCGCGGTGACCGGCAAGGTGATCAGCGAGCTGGAAAGCCTCGCCGAGAAGAAGCCGGAGGACTTCACCAAGATCTGGGATTCGTTCGGCCCGGTGCTGAAAGAAGGCCTGTACGAAGACTTCGAGCGCCGCGAGAAGCTGCTGTCGCTGGCCCGCTTCACCACCACGGCCGGCGAGAAGCGCTCGCTGAAGCAGTATGTCGAGGCGATGAAGGAGAACCAGACCGAGATCTACTATCTGGTCGGCGACTCGCTGGAACGGCTGAAGTCCAACCCGAAGCTGGAATCAGCCACCGCGCGTGGCATCGAAGTGCTGCTGCTGACCGATCCGGTCGATGCGTTCTGGACCTCCGCGCAGCTCGATTTCGGCGGCAAGCCGCTGAAGTCGCTGAGCCAGGGCGACGTCAATTTCGATCTGATCCCGAAGCTCGAACAGGACCAGGACAAGGACACGAAGGACGAGACCAAGGCCGACGAGGCGACCGTGATCGCGGTGATCAAGGACGCGCTCGGCGATCGCGTCTCCGACGTCAAAGCCTCGCAGCGGCTGACGTCGAGCGCATCGTGTCTGGTCGCGGGCGGCATGGGTCCGGATCGCGAACTCGAGAAGCTGCTGGCGCGCGCCAACAAGGGCGCGGGCTCCAAGCCGATCCTCGAGATCAATCTGCAGCATCCGCTGGTCGCGACGCTCGGCGATACCAAGACCGACAAGGCGGAAGCCGCCGATCTTGCTTTCCTGCTTTTGGAGCAGGCGCAGATCCTCGACGGTGAACTGCCCGAAGATCCCGCCGCCTTCGCCAGCCGGCTCAACCGGCTGGTGCTGCGTGGCGTGGTTGCACATGGTTAGCAGCTAGCTAACAAACAGGGTTACCACTTTTTTAATCCCTGGCGCGCACTCTGCTCGGCGTCGTTGTGCCGAGCAGAGTGTGTTGCCATGAGTCGAGTCCTTGTTGCCGCTGCCATGCTCGCGACGGTAGTTTCGCCGGTCGCAGCGGCCGACATGCCGCGCTTTCCTCCGCTGATGCCGGTCGCACCGGTGTCGTGGAATTGGGCCGGCCTGTATTGGGGCGTGCATGTCGGCGGCAGCTTCGGTTCGTCGAGCTTCAGCGACCCTGCCGGCCCTGGTCTTTACGGCGGCAGCGTTCGCAGCCCGGCGGCACTTGCCGGCATCCAGGTCGGCTACAACTATCAGCCGAACGCAAATTGGCTGATCGGCGTCGAGGCCGATCTCAGTTCGATGAACGCCAAGGGCACCAACACCTGTATGGCGTCGTCGGGGTTATTCATTTCGTCCAATTGCCGCGTCCGCCAGGATGCACTTGCGACGCTGATCGGCCGTGCCGGATTTATCACCGGCCCCGCCGGCCGCACGCTGCTCTACGCCAAAGGCGGCGCGGCTTTCCTGAGTGAACGGCTCGACATCGCCGTCGGCTATCCGCTCGGCAATTCGACCGCCCTCGATGACGGTCGCTGGGGCTGGACCGTCGGTGCCGGCATCGAACGGGCGCTCGCGCCGGCCTGGTCGGTGAAGCTCGAATACAACTACGCCGATTTCGGCAGCCGTGACATGGCGACGCCGGGCAGCGAACGGCTGGTGCCAGGCGTCGGTCTTTTCGCCACGCCGCCCGGCACCAGCAAGGTCGAGCAGGACCTGCATGCGGTAAAGGTCGGCCTCAATTTGAGATTCGGCGGCGATGTCGACGCACGCTTCGACGACTATCATCTGCGCGGCACCCAGGCCGGTGTCGATGTCGTCGAGCGCGGCGCGGTCGAGGTCGGCGGTCGCGTCTGGTACAGTTCTGGGCGCTTCCAGAAGGATCTCGGCGCGACGGTCGATCAGGGCACTCAGAATGTCCTGATCTCGCGTTTGACCTATCAAAGCACCGCGGCATCGGGCGAGGCATTCGGTCGCGTCGATGGTCCCTACGATACCTTCCTCAAGGGCTTCGCCGGCGGCGGCACCCTGCTGAGTGGACATATGAACGACGAGGACTGGATCGCCCCTAAGCATATCCCCTATTCGAATACGTTGTCGGATCCGGTCAAGGGCAGCATCGCCTACGCGACGCTCGATGTCGGCTACACTCTCTTGCGTGGACCTGACCACAAATTCGGTGGCTTCGTCGGCTACAATTACTATCGCGAGAACAAATCGGCCTATGGCTGTGTGCAGACCGCGGGCGCTACGTCGCTGGTTTGCGCGCAGCCGATCTCGGCTACGGTTCTCGGCATCACCCAGAACGACACCTGGCACTCGCTGCGGGTTGGCCTGAACGGCGAGTTCGGGCTCGGCCGCGGGTTCAAGCTCTCGGCCGATGCGGCCTATCTGCCCTATGTGAAGACCTTCGGAACCGACACGCATCTGCTGCGGACGGATGCCTCCGATAAGGTCTCGCCCTCGCAGGGCATCGGGCAGGGCGTCCAGCTCGAAGCCATCCTGTCGTATCAATTGAACAGCGCTTTCAGCGTTGGCGCCGGTGCGCGGTATTGGGCGATGTGGGCGACCACCAACGCCTACACCAATATCTTCGGCACGGAGTGTCCCTGTCAGACCCAGCCGGCGCGCACCGAGCGCTATGGAACTTTCTTGCAAGCGGCTTACAAATTCGACGGTATCTAACGATTGCCACTGCTGAACAATCCGCTGGGCAGCGGCAATTTTCCTAACTAAGCTGCGCGCCAACCAAAACACTGGGAGGCACGCCATGAAACTCAAACTTCTTTCCGCCGCGCTCGCGGCGACTGCCCTCGTCGCCGTCACGCCGGCCTCGGCGCAGGGCGTCAAGATCGGCATTCTCAACGACCAGTCCGGCGTCTATGCCGACTACGGCGGCAAGTGGTCGCTCGAAGCCGCCAAGATGGCGGTCGAAGATTTCGGCGGCGAAGTGCTCGGGCAGAAGATTGAGCTTATCTCCGCAGACCATCAGAATAAGCCCGACAACGCCGTGGCGATCGCGCGCAAATGGTACGACGTCGACGGCGTCGACATGATCACCGAGCTCACCACTTCGTCGGTGGCGCTGGCAATCCAGGATCTGTCGAAGGAAAAGAAGAAGATCGACATCGTGGTCGGCGCCGCGACCTCGCGCATCACCGGCGATGCCTGCCAGCCTTACGGGTTCCATTGGGCGTTCGACACCCATGCGCTCGCGGTCGGAACCGGCGGCGCGCTGGTGAAGGCCGGCGGCGACACCTGGTTCTTCCTCACCGCCGACTACGCGTTCGGCTACGCGCTGGAGAAGGACACTAGTGAGATCGTGCTGGCGAGCGGCGGCAAGGTGCTCGGCTCGGTGCGGCATCCGCTGAATTCGTCGGACTTCTCCTCGTTCCTGCTGCAGGCGCAGGCATCGAAGGCCAAGGTGGTCGGTCTCGCCAATGCCGGCCTGGACACCGCCAATTCGATCAAGCAGGCCTCCGAATTCGGCATCGTCGCCGGCGGCCAGAAGCTGGCGGGTCTGTTGATGACGCTGGCCGAAGTGCACGGTCTCGGCCTCAAGGCGGCGCAGGGTCTGGTGCTGACCGAAGCCTATTATTGGGATCGCGACGACAAATCGCGTGAGTTCGCCGAGCGCTTCTTCAAGCGCACCAACCGGATGCCGAGCATGATTCAGGCCGGCACCTATTCGGCGACGCTGTCCTATCTGAAGGCGGTGAAGGCCGCCGGCACCAAGGACACCGATGCGGTGGCCAAGAAGCTGAAGGAACTCCCGGTCGACGACGCGTTCGCGTCCGGCAAGGTGCTGGCCAACGGCCGCTTCGTCCACGACATGTATCTGTTCGAGGTGAAGAAGCCAGAAGAATCGAAGAAGCCGTGGGATTACTACAAGCTGCTCGCCACCGTGCCGGGCGACAAGGCATTCCCCACCGCGGCCGAGAGCGGCTGCCCGCTCACCAAGTAAGCGCTTATCGGGCATCTGAAGCGAAGGCCGGCGCTCCGCAAGGGGCGCCGGCTTTGCCTTGAGTAGGTTGCGCCGAGCGTTGTGCGACCTCTCCCGCTTGCGGGAGAGGTCGGATCGCGTAGCGATCCGGGTGAGGGCACTCCTCTCAGCGATCGATAACTCACTGCCCGGGGCGCCCTCACCCCACCCCTCTCCCGCAAGCGGGAGAGGGAGCCGGCTATGCGCGGGTCAAGCCCGCGCATGACGTCCGTGACGCAGGATGTTCAAGCCCCCAACATCTGGTGCACCACGCCGTACACCGAACCGCCCCACAGAAAGGCGGTCGCCACCATCTGCACCGCAAAGCCGAGGCCGCGTTTCTCGGGGGCTTCGGCATAGCCCAGCATGTAGAGAATCCGCCCGATGATCCACACCGCGCCCGCCGCGGCCGCGAAGGCGTCGCTCAGATAGTACGCGAACAGCCACAGCGACGGCAGGAAGATCGGCATCCATTCCAGCGTATTGGCCTGCACGCGAAACACCCGCTCGAAATCCGGGTGGCCGGAAATCGCCGGCGCCTTGACGCCATACAGCATGCGCGCGCGCGCGACCTGCACCGAGGTGTAGAAATAGAACATCAACGCCAGAAGGGTGGCGATCGTGGTGTAATGAAACATCCAAGGGCTCCCAGACTAGGTTCGTTCTTGCCCGGCTTGATGGCCGCCGGTTGTGCGCAGCTTGAACTCAATATCCGGTCATCTCAAGATACCCGAAGCCGCTCCGGTTACCGTTGAACGCAATCGGCCCTTCCCAATACGGGAAGCTGGTCCCCATCCAGCTTTTCGGATTGAGCGGCGTGGTCTCGATCGCAAGGTCATGCCCGGCGACCGCCACGCGCCAGCGTGTCGGCACCTGGCGCGTCCCAATCGTGGTGACGCCGAGCGGTTCGAGCCGGATCTGATCCGGTGACAGCGGCATGGAGCGGCCGTCGGCGCCGATCCAATTGCCGGCGAAGTAATTGCTGCCCTCGCGCTGCCGCAGCCGAAACAGCATCACCTTCTCGCCGGAGGACAGATGCAGCGAGAACCAGTCCCAGCCGGTCTGGTCGGAAGCGAGCGGCTGGCTCGACCATTCGCGGTCCATCCAGGCCGATCCCTCGACCGCAATGGAGCGGCCGTCCTGCGTCAGCGTGCCGGAGGCGGTGAAATACGGCTGGCTGTAGTAGTACGACGCCTGACCGCGCTCGGACTTGCGCGAGTAGCCGTTGTCGCCCTGCAGCACCAGCGGCCGATCGGCACTCAGCCGCAATGCGTAGCTGAAATCGGTGCCGCGCGCGGTCACCGTGAGCGGCGACAGCTTCGCTGGCACCAGCGATGGATCGCCCTGCATCGCCCAATCGTCGATGACGGCTTTGAACGGCGAGGCCTCGACTCCCGACACGCCCACCCCGCCGCGCGAAAACTTCTCGGCGAAACGATGGATGTCGGCGCTGGTGACGGCGGCATGTGCCATCCAGATCTGCTGGTTGGCCCAACCGCTGCGTTGCGGGCCCGGCGTCATGGCTTGGCGGAACAGGGTCCACTGCGCCCCATAGGCGTTGCCGGCGGCATCCTTCAGATTGGCCGTGAGGTACCACCACTCGATCCGGAAATCCGGATGCGGACCATGATCGTCGGGAAACGCCAGCGTGCGGCCCGGCACCACAGGAGCAAATCCGCCGGCATCGCTGCCGAGGCCGGCAAAGCCCTGCGCCCATGCCCGCGGTGCGGCGAGAGATGCGGCAACAAGGCCGCCGGTGAAGATGCGGCGGCTGATCCGGCCTCTAGCGCTCATCGGCAAACACCTTCACCAGCCGCGCCGGCTGCATCCGCATCAGCTTCAGGATCGGCAGCGCCGCCGCCAACAGCGTCGCCAATAGAGCGACGCCGACCAGCTTGGCCAGTTCGAACGGAAATACCTCGAACGGCAGCCGCCAGCCGAACGCTTTGACGTTGACGACCGCGATCAGGCACCACGCCACCATCAGCCCGAGCGGCAGCGCCACCAGCGCGGTGATCGCCGCCATCGCCAGCGTCTTCGTCAGTTCGATCAGCGCCAGCCGGCGGCGGGTGATGCCGATCGCCCACAGCGGCGCGACCTGAGGCAGCCGCGAGGCACCCAGCGTCAGGAGGCTGGTCAGCAGCGCCACGCCGGCAATGCCGAGCGTGAAGGCGTTGAGCGCGGTGGTGACTGCGAAAGTGCGGCTGAAGATCTGCTTGGAGATCGCCTTCAGGGTCGACTGATCAGCGAGGCTGCGCTCCCCGAGCGCGAAGCTGCTGCGCAGGTCGGCGATCAGCGTGGGCACTTTTGCAGGATCGACCCGCAGCCCGAACCTGGTCTTGGCCACATCGGGAAAATGCGTCACCAGCGCGCCGAACGCGACGCCGAGTTGGCCGCGCGGATTGCCGTAGTCGGCATAGATCCCCACCACTTCGACCGGCCACGGGCCGCGGTCGCTCGGCACTACGATGCGGTCGCCGAGCTTGACGGCGAGCCGGCGCCACAGCTGTTCGCTGACCAGCGCCGCATCGCCGCGTGCGACGCGGTCCCAGACGTCTGTGGCGTGCTCGAGCAGCGGCCAGTGATCACGATAGGTCGCATCGTCGGCGAAGCCGATCAGCTCCACCGGCTGGCCCTGCAGCTTCACCTCGGCGCGAGCACCGGGCAGCATAGACCTGACTTCGGGACGTTCTTTCAGCCAAGCCCTGATCTCGGTCGCCTGCTGATCGGTGGCCGCATTGAGATAGACCTCCGCGGCGAGCCGGCCGTCGAGCCAGCGCTGGAAGGTGCGGCTGAAGCTCTCGACCATGGTGCCGACGCCGACATTGACGCCGAGCGCCAGCAGCAGCGCCATCAGCGCCAGCGACAGGCCGGAGAGCTGCAGCCGGCTGTCGGCCCAGAACCACGTCGTCAGCGGCCCGCGCGCCAGCTTTTCGCCGAGCGCCAGCACCAGCCCGAGGATCGCCGGCAGTCCGAGCGCGGCGCCGAGCAGGATCGCGGCCAGCACCGCAAAGCCCGACAGCAGGGAGTCGCCGAACCAAAGGAATCCGAAGCCGGCGGCGAACACCGCGAGCGCGGCTGCGCCCTGCACGATCAGCCAGTGATACTGCGCCTGCTGCCATGCGTAAGGCTGCGCGGCGGCGAGCACAGGAAGCCGTGCCGCCTTGACCAGCGCAGCGGAGGCCGCCGCGATGGTGCCGAGAATGCTGATGGCGATGCCGGCCAGCCACCACTCCGGCCGCAGCGACAGCTCGCCGGGAATCTGCGCGCCGTATAGACCACGCAAGGTGGCGGCGACGTCGGGCAGCAGCGTCGCGGCGATCAGATAACCGCAAACGAGCCCGATCAGGCCGGCAAGCAGGGCGATGAGACACAGCTCGATCACCATCACGGCATTGAGCTGCCGTGCCGAGGCGCCACAGGCCCGCAAGGTGCGGAGCATCGGGCGGCGCTGCTCGAACGCGAGCCCGATCGCCGAATTGACGATGAACAGCCCCACCAAAAATGAGAGCAGCCCGAAGGCGGTGAGGTTGAGGTGGAAGCTGTCGGTGAGGCGCTCGAGTTCAGTGGCGGCATCCGGCTGATCCAGCTGCAGTCTATCGCCGACAATGTCGCGCAGTGGCGGACGCGAACCGTCCTGCTTGCTGCCGAGCAGCAGCCGCGACAACCGGTCCGGCATGTCGAGCAGCTTCTGCGCAAGGCCGATATCGACCACCAGCACGCCGGGTGCGATCTCCGCCTGCGGCTTCAGCGGCGGCAGATGCTGGCCGTTCGGCAACTCGGGCGTGGCGCCTTCGGCCAGGCCGAATTCGCGCAGCGTCTCCGGCGCGATCAGCGTCTGGCCGGGCGGCAGGATGAAGCCCTGCAGGTCGCCGGTGCCGAGCGCCGGCGCGGTGCGGGCTTCGACCGGCAGCGACAGCGGCTCGACTCCGAGCAGCCGCAGCGACCGGCCGCTCAGCCGGATGGCGCCTTCGACCGCCGGCGATACTTGCCAGCCGGCGCGGCGCAGATCGACATAGAGTTGCTGTGCGAAGCTGCCGCCGTCACGCGCCACCAGCGTCGCGGTGCGGTTGCCGCCGAGCGCCGCGGCGGCGCGGTCGTAGCTCAGGCGCGCCTGCGCGTTCAGCGCCTGCACGCCGCTCCACAACGCAGTCGCTGAGATCAGCCCGATCGCCAAGGTCGCGAGCTGCATCGGATGCCGTCGCCAATGGCTCAGCAGCACGGCGAGGATCCACAGCGCGCGCCTCAATGGATCAGCCCCGCGTGCAGATGCACCCTGCGGTCGAGCATGCCGGCGAGACGTTCGCTGTGCGTCACCATCAGGAAGCCGCAGCCGGTGCGGCGGACCAGATCGGTGGCGAGCGCCAGCACGTCGTCGGCGGTTGCTTCGTCGAGATTGCCGGTCGGCTCGTCGGCGAGCAGCAGCAGCGGCTTGATCGCCAGCGCGCGGCCGATCGCAACGCGCTGCTGCTGGCCGCCGGAGAGTTGCTCCGGGTAGCGCTTCAGTAAGGCGCCGAGCCCGAGCCGCTCGATCAGCTCGCTGCGCCACGCCTCATCATGGCAGCCGGCGAGGCGGGCCTGGAATACCAGATTGTCGGCGACCGTCAGGCTTGGGATCAGATTGAACTGCTGAAACACCAGGCCGAGCCGCTCGCGGCGGAAGGCGGCGCGCTCGGCGTCCGGCATCGTCGAGATCGTCGCGTCGCCGAAAGTGATGGCGCCGCTGTCGGGTTGATCGAGGCCGGCGATCAGATGCAGCAAGGTCGACTTGCCGCTGCCGGATTCCCCGGTCAGCGCCACGCTCTCACCCGGCTGCACCGCGAGGTCGACGCCGCGCAGCACCGCAACGCGGTCCTGGCCGGACACATAGGATTTGGTGAGACCGGAGACGATCAGCATGGGCGCAGTCCGCGCAGCGTGGCGATCACAGCGCGTCGCACGCGCCGGCGCGATCCGGTCATTCTTGCCTTCCAGTCTGTCGTCATTGGCTTGGAGGATATGGGGCGCGGCGCCGACCACTCAAGACGACGCGCTGCTGCGCCGCAAACAAGGTTGCGATGCACGTAAGCGCGGCGGCAGCGAATCCTGGATTGCATTCGCGCGGGAACAGCGGCAGCATTGCAACAGGTTCGCACTAAGCGCGCCATCAAACACGATCCAGGGAGCACGCCGTGACCGCGCAGCCGACGCCGCAGGGTGCTTGGAGGATCACCTTCCTGCTGTTTCTCTTCATGGTGGTGAACTTCGCCGACAAGATCGTCGTCGGTCTCGCCGGCGTGCCGATCATGCAGGAGCTGAAGCTCTCGCCCGAACAATTCGGCCTGCTCGGCTCGTCGTTCTTCTTCCTGTTTTCGATCGCCGCGATCGTCGTCGGCTTCGTCGTCAATCGCGTCGAGACCCGATGGGTGCTGCTGGCGCTGGCGCTGGTGTGGGCGGTGGCGCAGTTTCCGATGGTTGGCGAAGTCTCGTTCGCCACCTTCGTGATCTGCCGGATCATCCTCGGGGCCGGAGAAGGACCGGCGTTCTCGGTCGCGGCGCATGCGATCTACAAATGGTTTCCCGATCATCAGCGCACGCTGCCGACCGCGATCCTGTCGCAGGGCTCGGCGTTCGGCGTGATCCTGGCGGTGCCGGCGCTCAACTGGATCATCGTCAATCACTCCTGGCACTACGCGTTCGCGGCGCTCGGCATTGTCGGGCTGATGTGGGCGGTGGCGTGGCTCGCGCTCGGCAAAGAAGGACCGCTGGTGCCGAGCCCGACGGTCGCGGCGGCCGAAGTGCGAATTCCCTACGCGCGGCTGCTGACCTCGCGCACCTTCATCGGCTGCGTGCTGGCGACCTTCGGCGCCTATTGGGCGCTGTCGCTCGGGCTGACCTGGTTCACCACCTTCATCATCCAGGGGCTGGGGTTCAGCCAGCATCAGGCCGGGCTGATCTCGATCACGCCGTGGGTGTTCGGCGCCTGCGTTGTTCTGTTCACCGGCTGGCTGTCGCAGCGGCTGATGCAGCGCGGCGTCTCCAGCCGGATGGCGCGCGGCGTGCTCGGTGCGGCCCCGCTCCTGGTCGGCGGCGCCATCATCCTGATGCTGCCCTATATCGATAGTCCCGTTGCGCAGATCGTCGCCCTGGTGGTCGGCTCCGGCCTGTGCGGCTCGATCTACGTGGTGTGTCCGCCGATGATCGCCGAGTTCGCCCCGGTGTCGCAGCGCGGCGCCGCGATCGCGATCTACGGCGCGCTGTACACGCTGGCGGGGATCATCGCGCCCTGGGTGATGGGCAGCGTGCTGCAGCACGCCAGTTCGCTGCTGCACGGTTACGTGGTCGGCTACGCCATCAACGGCGCGGTGCTGATCGTTTCGGGCATCGCCGGCCTGGTACTGCTGTGGCCGAACACCGAACGGTCAAGGCTGCTGCGCAGCGCCGAGCCGGTGTCTCTCGGACTGCGCAAGCCGGCTTGAGTTCGATCTCTGGCCAGCCGAGTTTCGGCGCCCTCACCACTTTAAATGATCCAACAACGGAAATGGCCGGGACGAGCCCGGCCATGACGTCGTTTATGTGTTGGGCTGCTGAGGCTTACTGGCTCGCTGCGTCGGTGTTGAACACTTCGCCTTCCGGCACCCAGCTCTTGCCGTCGAACCGCGCGATCTGCATCTGGGTGTAGGGCGCGTAGCGGTCAGGGCGGGTCGAGATCTTGATGCCCGGCAGCAGCAGCGGCGCCGCGGTCGGCTTGATGTTGGTGGCCTGCTTCAGCAAGTTGTCGCGGGTCAGGTTGTCGCCGCAGGCCTCCAGCACCTTCACGGTCATATAGGCCGAGATGTAGCCGGTGACGGTGGAGCCGTCGGCGATGTCGCCTTTCGGATACCACTTGGCGAGGAAGTCCTTGAACTCCTTGACGTCGGCATCGTTCTCGAACCGCGGGTCGGTCGGCGTCTTCGCCGCCAGTGCGGTCAGGAGGCCGGTGGAGGCTTCCTTGCCGGCGGGCTCGAGCACACCCTTGATCGAGCTCGACACGCTGACGACGAAGTTCAGCGGCTTCCAGTTCAGTTCGTGCACCTTGCGGATCGCCTGCGCGCCGAACTTCGGCGTCGCCATCGTGAACAGCGTGTCGGCGCCGGATGCCTTCAGTGCGACGATCTGGGAGTCGACGGTCGGATCGGTGACCTCGTAGGTGACCTCCTTGACGATCATGGTCTTGGCCTTGTCGCCAAGCCCGTCCTTCAGGCCCTTGACGTAGTCCTTGCCGGCGTCGTCGTTCTGCGAGAACACGCCGAGCTTGGCGTCGGGTTTGTTCTTCAACAGATACTTCGCGAAGATCATGCCCTCCATCTGGTAGGGCGGATACAGCTGCGTGGTCCATGGAAAGTTCTTCGGATCGTCCCACTTCGCCGCGCCGGTCGAGATGAAGATCTGCGGCACTTTCTTGGCGTTGAGATATTTCTGGATCGCCGTGTTGGTCGGGGTACCGATGGTGCCGATGATCGCCAGCACCTCTTCCTGTTCGACCAGCTTGCGGGTCTGCTCGACCGTCTTGGGCGGCGAATAGGCGTCGTCGAGGCTGATCAGTTTGATCTTGCGGCCGTTCACGCCGCCTTTGGCGTTGACCATTGTGTAGTACGCATCTTCGACGTGGCCCTGCACGCCATAGGCCGAAGCCGGGCCGCTATACGGCATGGTCTGGCCGATCTTGATCTCGGTGTCGGTGACGCCGGGGCCGTATTGTTTCTGGGCGAAAGCAGGCTGAGCTGCAGCGAGCGCGAGAGCGCTGGCCAGGAGGAGCGAGGTGCGAATGGACAAATGCGTTTCCTCTCGTTGAAAGCCGCACTCTGCGGTGCGGGCTGAAGGTCGATCGCCCGAGCTTGTTGTTTGCGGTGCGATCTTGCTTACGGTCTCACGAGAACCGCTGCGGTTCAATTGAATTACGTGGTGACGTAGCAGCGCAGGCCGCTCGCATCTGCACAAATTTCGTGAAGCGGACTAAGTGCTGCTAGACTGCCCTCCCGATCGGATCAGGGAGTATCAGTGGCGACGCGATGATTACTCCCGCACATCGCCGGCTGCGTGTGCTGCTGTCCGAGGGCGGCAGCACCTCGGCACGCCAGGCGATCACCGTGCTCGGCCTCGCCGGACATCACGTCGAGATTTGCGATCCATCGCCGCTATGCCTCGGCAGGTTCTCGCGCTTCGTGCGTGCGGTGCATCGCTGCCCGCCGCTGCGCCGCGATCCCGCCGGCTATCTCGGTTTCGTAACGGACCTGCTGGCGACGCGCCGGTTCGATGTGCTGTTGCCGATCCACGAGCAGGGCTTGGTGTTCGCCCGCGCGTCCGACCGCATCGCAGCGCAAACCGGCGTGGCACTGCCGCCGTATGCCAGCTACCGCACCGCGGTGACCAAGGCCGGCTTCAGCCGGTTGTTGGAATCGCTCGGTCTGCCGCAGCCGCCGACCCGGATCGTGACCTCGGAGGCCGAACTGCGGGAGGCGGCGCGCGCTCCCTGCGTGATCAAGACCTCGGTCGGCACCGCCAGCCGCGGCGTCTGGCGGGTGATCGATCAAGCGACGCTCGATCGGGCGGTGCGTGAGCTGGTCGCGGCCGATGGATTTGCCGGCGAGGTGTTGATGCAAGACTTCGTTGCGGGCCGGATCGAGCATGCCCAGGCGGTGTTCGATCGTGGCGCACTGCTGGCGCTGCACGCCTATCGACAGGTCGCATCAGGGGCGGGCGGCGGACCGGCGCGTAAGCTCAGCATGCGGAGCGATGAGATTCGTCAAGACGTCGCCACGATCGGCGCCGCCCTCCGCTGGCACGGCGCGCTGTCGTTCGATCTGATCCGGCCGGCGAACGATGCGCGGCCGCTCTATATCGATTGCAATCCGCGGCTGGTCGAGCCGATGAGTGCGCAGCTTGCGGGGCTCGACCTCGTCGATCTGTTGCTGCGCCTGTCCCTGGGCGAGCATCCGCCTGCGGCTGCGCCGTCGCGGGAGGGTGTTCGCAGCCATCTCGGCATGCAGGTGCTGCTCGGCTGCGCGCTGGGTGGTGGCACGCGGCGTGACGTGATGCGGGAGTGCGCGCGACTGATGCTGCGGCAGCCGCCTTATGCGGGCAGTGCCGAGGAGCTGACCCCCGCGCGGCAGGATTGGTGCAGTGCTGTGCCGGTGGCCGCAACGGCTTTAATCCTGCTCGGCCAGCCAAGTCGCGCCGCAGCGCTGGCGGCAAAAGGCTGGGGCGATCATCTGCTCGATGCGGCGGCGCTGGCGCGGATCGATCGAGGATTTGGTCAACAGGCTTGATGCGCCGACTCGTGCGTGGCGCCTGCCTGTTACAGATCCTTGGTATAGTCGTCGCGATCGCGGGACGGCGCGCAGATGTCGCCGGTCTCGTACAGATCATCGTCCGGGGCAGGCGCGGGATTCGGCGGCGTGGGCTTGGCTTCGCCTTTCCCCTCGTTATTGCCGGATTTCTTGTCGCGTTTGGGAGCAGCGGCCTTGGACCGCTTGCGTAGGAAGCCGATCATTGGCTCTCGGTTCCGTAATGGCCGGCGCGGGTGGTCCGAAGGCGCACACGCGGCCAGCGTTGTTGTCAGCTCAGTTCAACTGCGACGACCATCCAAGATTAGACTGGTTCGTCACAGCCCGCACGCAATTTTCGCATCGTGCGATGCCGCAGTGCGATGCGTTGCGTCGCGTCAGGTTCGCCGACCTGAGCTCTGCTGGTCGGCCAGCCATTCAGACAAGGGGCGCGGCTTGTCGTCTTCGACCTTCTTGGTGCCTCGCTTGGTGGGGGAGGCCGCCGTTCTGGTTCGCTTGGTCTTGCTCGATGTCGCCGATTGCGGCATCGCAGCTTCGCGGGCGAGCCGCAGAGCGCGCAGGCGCGCCATGTTGTCCAGGACCGCTTTTGCCGCGGCGTCGCGTTCGGTCTTGCCGCCGTCGCCTTCAGCGGCGCTGCCAGCGCGGTGATCGTCGTCGTTCGTCATTCTTCCAGTTCAATTGCATTCAATTCGGGAGGCGGCGTGATAGCACGAAAAAAGCCTCCGAACAGCCTTTCGGCATTCGGAGGCTCTTCGACATTGGTTTCGCGCATGAGCCCGTGTGCGGGGAACATGGCGTCCGCCGCCGACTTGTGCGGCGGCGGAGCGCGATGATCGCTAGTTGGTGACGCGGACGCCTGCGAAAGCGCCGAATCCGGGCTGCAGGAAGCCGACCGGCACCTCGTATTTCTTGTCGAACAGGTTGTCGATGCGGCCGAACACGGTGACGTGCGGATCGACCTCATAGCTCGCCGCCAGGTTCACGGTGGTGAACGACGGCGCGTCGAGCAGCGTGGTGCCGAACCGGTCGTAGTCGACCCACGAGCTGGTGTAGAGCACGGTCGCCGACACCGTGGCGCGCTCGACCGGATTCCAGATCGCCGCCATCGTCACCTTGTTGTCGGGACGCCGCCGCAGCTTCTGGTCGGTGGTCTGGTCAATGGCGTGCGTATAGGTGTGGTCGACCCGGAAGCGCAGCGTCTCGGTCGCCTGCCACGACACGAACGACTCGACGCCCGAGGTGCGCGCCATGCCGATGTTCTTGTAGCTGTAGCCACCGAGCGTGACGTCGTAACCGGTCGAGTTGATCAGATCGTTGATCTCGTTGTTGAAGTAGGTCGAACCGAAAACGACGCGGTTGGCGAACAGCGGCTGCTCGAAGCCGACGTCGTAGCCCTTGCTGGTCTCCGGCTTCAGCGCCGGGTTGCCGACTGTGGCATAGGCTGGATTGTTGACGTAGAGCTGGATCAGCGTCGGCGCCTTGAAGCCGGTGCCGTAGGTCGCCTTCAGCCGGGTCTCGAGGGTCGGCACGATGAACACCGGCGCGACACGCCAGGTCGAGTGCCCGCCGAAGCTGTCGTTGTCGTCGTAGCGCACGTTGGAGACCAGGAAGAAGTTCTTGGTGAACTCCGACTGCAGTTCGACGAATCCTGCGGTGTTGCCGGTGCGAGCATGGAGCGTCTTCTGCTGATAATTTCCGGCGAAGTCGTAGTCGCCGACCGAATTGGTCCGGATCGTCTCGTCCTGGCGTTCGGTGCCGACCACCAGTTTCTGCCCGTAGCCGACGTCGAGAACGCCCTTCCAGTCGAACTTGGTGCGTTCACCGGTGTACGAGCTTGGCGGCGAGATCCCGGCGGTACCGGTGATGAGGTTGGTAGTGAAATTTGGATTGGGATCGAACGTGCGGTTCCATTGGTTGCTGTAGCTGACCCCGAACGTGCTGGTGAAGTTGCCGAGTGGCGACCACACCGCTTCGCTGCGGGTTAGGAAATCGCGGCTTGCCATAGTGCTCTGCAGCGATGCAGGGAAAGAATTTGGATAGTTCGAATAATCGTCGCCGGTGAACCCTTTGTGAGCGTCGGTGTAGCGGGCGACGTAGTTGAAGGTGAGCTCGTCGCTGGCACGGACACCGAGCCGGGTCGAATAGGTCAGGTTGTCGTAGTTGTCGTTGTTGCGCTGCTGGCCCGGCGCCAGCAGATCGAGCGGCGTCACCGGCAGGCTGGTCGTGCGATAATGCGCGACGTTGAAGGCGTAGTCGAAATTGTCCTGCGAGCCGGCGGCGCGCGCGGTCTGGTTGAAGGTGCCGAACGAGCCGCCTTCGATCGAGCCGGTCAGCTTGGCAGGCCCGCTGCCGCGCTTGGTGACGACGGAGATCACGCCGCCGATCGCGTCCGAGCCATACAGACCGCTCTGCGGGCCGCGCAGCACTTCGATCCGCTCGATGTCGGAGGTCAGCAGATTGGCGAAATCATAAGCGCCGTTCGGCTTGCTCGGATCGCCGGCGTCGATGCCGTCGATCAGTACCTTGACGTGGTTGGAGTTGGTGCCGCGCATGAAGATCGCGGTCGAGCCGCCGGGGCCACCGGTGCGCACCACATTGAGGCCGGGGACCATGCTGAGCGCGTCGGCGGCGGTGCGCTGCTGATAGCGGGCGAGATCGTCCGCGGTGATCACGGTCACTGAACTGGCCACCTGCTCGCGCGGCGTTTCGGTGGCGGTGGCGCTGACCACGATCTCGGGCAGCACGTCCTGCGCGGCGGCAGGCGTGGTGAGCGAAAGTGCAGGCACCAGGATGGTGGAAGCGAGAAGCGCGCGTGAGAGTGCGGAGCAAGGCCGCGGCGCGGCGGGTCGGGATTGCATAAGGTTCAACCTCGGCTGACGTCTGTGGCACGTCACAGCGAACGAGGTCTCACCGAGCTTTTCGAAAGCGGTGAAGACAATGCCTGCAATTCCCGGCCGGCAACTTCGCGTGTGACCACGAATGACGGCAGGTCTCCTGGCTCGCAGTTGATCTTCCGTCGCCTTCCCAGGACCGAGGTTCCCAGTGGCATCCGACGAAAGACGATCCGCTTACAGTTGCGGGAACAGCTACGGCCTAGAACGCGAAAGTGTCTGCGTCCGCACCGTATTCCCTTTTCATCCCTCTCGGGAACCGTCATCGCCATTAGAAGTCGCGGAATTGGCGAGTCAATTCGCCCATGGCGGCGAACAGGTGCAATCGTGGTCGGATTGTGACGAGCTGTGACTTGCGTGTAACAGCCGGGTCTGTACACCTCGCACGATAGTGGATGCGGCAGGTGGTGATGGCGGAGTTCGTGGTGGAGTTCGGCAAGGACGGGCGGCGGGTCGAACCCGACGGCCGGCTCGATGCCGCCGCGTTTCATCGCAACGATGCGCCGATCCGCGCCGTGCTGGCCCGGCTGCTCGCCGGGCGACAGGGCGACGTGCTCGAAGCCGGCAGCGGCACCGGCCAGCACATCGCAGCGCTGGCGCGCGAGCATCCGGACATCGTGTGGTGGCCGAGCGACGTCAACGACCACCACCTCAAGAGCATTGCCGCCTGGCGCGCCCATGCGGCGCTGCCCAATCTAAGGCCGCCGCAGCGGATCGACCTGGCCGATCCCACCTGGTCGGTGGCGCCGGCCGACGGGGCGGAGCCCGGGCCATTGCTGGCGATGTTCTGCGCCAACGTCGTCCACGTCGCGCCGTGGCGCGTCGCCGAAGGGCTGCTGGCCGGCGCCGGACGGCTGCTACGCCAGGACGGCATGCTGGTGCTGTACGGACCGTTCAAGCAGGACGGCAAGCACACCGCGCTCAGCAATGCGGTGTTCGACACCAGCCTGCGCGACGCCAATCCGGAATGGGGTGTCCGCGATGTTGCGGACCTGGAAAAGCTCGCGGCCGGCGCCGGTCTGGCGCTGAGCGAGATCGTCGAGATGCCGGCCAACAACCTGATCCTGGTGTTTGTACGGGCGAAACCGGGCAGGGGCCATGCCGCAGCCGGCGGCGCGGCGGGTTGATCACGCCCGGCCCGGCCCTATGATGCGCGCGCAATCGCCGGCCGTCGTCAGCCGGTGCGAGGAGAATCCCTGCCGATGGTCGATGCGACGGCCAACGACATCGTCGAAGACGATGCCCGTGCCCGTTCCAACGTGGTGCGGCTGGTCGCGGCGCAGGCGCTGACCGGCGCCAACGCCGCGGTGATCTTCGCGACCGGCTCGATCATCGGCGCGCAGCTCGCGCCGGAGATGTCGCTCGCGACCGTGCCGCTGTCGATGTACGTGCTCGGCCTTGCTGCCGGCACGCTGCCGACCGGTTGGATCGCACGGGTTTACGGCCGCCGCGTCTCGTTCATGATCGGCACCGGCTGCGGCGCGCTCACCGGCGTGCTCGGCGCTGTCGCAATTCTCTACGGTTCATTCCTGCTGTTCTGCATCGCGACGTTCATCGGCGGGCTGTATGCGGCCGTGTCGCAGTCCTATCGGTTCGCCGCCGCCGATGGCGCCAGCGCCGCCTATCGCCCGAAGGCGGTGTCGTGGGTGATGGCCGGCGGCGTGTTCGCCGGCGTGCTCGGTCCGCAGCTCGTGCAGTGGACCATGGATGTCTGGCAGCCTTTTCTGTTCGCATTCTCCTATGTGGTGCAGGCGGCGATCGCGCTGATCGCGATGGCGGTGCTGTGGGGCGTCGATGCGCCCAAGCCGAAGCCGGCCGAGCGGGCTGGCGGCCGGCCGCTGCTGGAAATCGTGCGGCAGCCGCGCTTCATCGCCGCGGCGCTGTGCGGCGCGATCGCCTATCCGATGATGAATCTGGTGATGACCTCGGCACCGCTGGCGATGCAGATGTGCGGGCTGAGCGTCGGCGATTCCAATTTCGGCCTGCAGTGGCACATCGTGGCGATGTATGCGCCGAGCTTCGTCACCGGCTCGCTGATCGCCAAGTTCGGCGCGCCGCGCGTGGTCGCGGCCGGCCTGATCCTGGAAGCGCTCGGCGCGTCGATCGGCCTGCTCGGCGTCACTGCCCCGCACTTCTGGGCGACGCTGTTCGTGATCGGCGTCGGATGGAATCTGGCGTTCGTCGGCGCCTCGGCGCTGGTGCTCGAGACGCATCAGCCGAGCGAGAAGAACAAGGTGCAGGCGTTCAACGACTTCATCATCTTCGGCCTGATGGCGCTCGGCTCGTTCTCGTCCGGCCAGCTGCTGGCGAACTACGGCTGGACCACCGTGAATCTCGCGGTGTTCCCGCCGGTGCTGCTCGGCCTGATCGTGCTGGCAATCACCGGTTGGTCGAAAGTCCGGAAACGGGTGGCTGACGCCGCCAGCGAACTATCCGATCGCGGCGTCTGAGCCGCGCAACAACACGTCCGGCCTCAAGCCGGGACAGGGAGTGAAGCAATGCCGTCGCGTGCGACCGGCCGCGCTCGCCGCCGCCGATGGTGACCGCTCCCTCTCCCGACGAGACCTCGTTCCGCTATCACGGTTGGCGGATCGTCGTGGTGTGCTTCATCGTCGCCACCTTCGGCTGGGGGCTCGGCTTCTACGGCCAGAGCGTGTACCTCGCCGAACTGGCCCGACTGCATGGCTGGCCATCGTCGCAGATCGCGACCGCCACCACCTTCTTCTATCTCGCCGGCGCGCTGCTGGTGGCGTTCGTCGGCGATGTGATCCGCGCCATCGGCGCGCGCGCCTGCCTGCTCGGCGGCATTGCGGCGATGGCGCTCGGCACGGTGCTGCTTGGCCGGATCGATGCGCCGTGGCAGCTCTATGCGGTGGATGCGATCCTCGCGGTCGGGTGGGCCGGCACCAGTCTCGGCGCAATCACAAACACGCTCGGCCTGTGGTTCGACCAGCGCCGCGGCATGGCAATCAGCCTGGCGCTGAACGGCGCCAGCTTCGGCGGCATCGCAGGCGTGCCGCTGCTGGTGGCACTGATCGGTGCGCTCGGGTTCACCGGGGCGACCACGACGGCGGCGATCGCCGCGGTGGTGCTGCTGATGCCGCTGGTCGCGATCGTGGTCGCGCCGCCACCGCATCTCGCCAGTGCTGCGCCGGCGGCCACTGCACCGCGGGCACTGTCGTCCGGCGCGATCCGCAGCGGCGCGCTACGCGACCTCGGTTTTCTGACCGCCACCATCGCGTTTTCGCTGGTGCTGTTCGCGCAGGTCGGGTTCATCGTCCACCTGATCGCCTATCTCGATCCGCTGATCGGACGGGAGCGTGCCGCGGTGGCGATGTCGCTGCTGACCGCGATGGCGGTGGTTGGCCGGGTGTCGCTGTCGGTGGTGATCGACCGGCTCAATCAGCGTCTGGTCTCGGCGCTGTCGTTCGCCAGCCAGGCGGTGGCGCTGGGTGTGCTCATCTCCACCCGCGATGCGACGCTCTTGTTGGTCGCCTGCGCGCTGTTCGGCTTCTCGGTCGGCAATCTGATCACCTTGCCGGCGCTGATCATCCAGCGCGAATTTCCGGCGTCGTCGTTCGGCATCCTGGTGGCGCTCAACACCGCGATCAACCAGGTCACCTATGCGTTCGGCCCCGGTGTCATCGGCCTGCTGCGCGATGCATCGGGCAGCTACACGCTGCCCTTCACCGGCTGCATCGCGCTGCAGTTCGCCGCTGCAGCGCTGATCATGGTGCGGCTGAGGCGAAGATAACCGTTTCTATGGTCATCCGGGGCGGGCGTCTTCGGCGTGTCCCAGAGGACTGGTTTACGACAGCTCCGGCGTCTCGCCGTCGGGCAGCGGGAACTGGTAGGTGTTGAGCGTCATCGACACCATGGTGTAGTAGCCGCACAGTCCGATCACCTCGGCCAGCCCGCGCTCGCCGAGCAGCCGCATCGCCTCGTCGTACAGCGGCTGCGGCAGCCCCTTGGCTTCGTGCAGCGACCGCGCGACGTCGTAGATCACCTGGGCCTTCGCGCTGTCGAAGGACGGCGTGCGGCGGTCGCGGATCGCGTCGATGATTTTTGGATCGAGCCCGCCGTCGAGTGCCATCTTCTTGTGCGCGTACCATTCGAACTGCGCGCTCCAGTGCCGAGCCGTCACCAGGATGGCGAGTTCGGATTCCGCCGCGGTGAGTGAGGTGTCGTAGCGCAGGAAGGCGCCCAGCCGTGTGGCGTGCCGCGCCATCTCCGGGCTCGCCAGCCACGCCATCATCGGCGGCGGCGGGCTGCCGCGCTTGCTGGCGATGGACTCGTCATAGATGGCGCGTTGCTCGGCGCTCATTTCGCTAGGCGAAAGCAGATTCAGGCGCATCCTCGGTTGTCCTCTTTGGCCGTCGGGGCTTCGTTCCCTAGCACATCGCCGCAAGACCGCCGCCCGAGACGGATATTGAATTCCACCGCGCGACGCGCCAAGGTCGCCGCCAACAAATGCATCGCCGGCGTGCAACGCGCCGGCGCAAATGTGGATGGAAACCGCATGACCGATCTCGATACATTCCGCGCCGAGACCCGCGCCTGGCTGGAGGCCAATTGCCCCGCCGAGATGCGCACGCCGATGCAAGGCGACGAGGACAATTTCTGGGGCGGCCGCGACGCCAAATTCGCCTCCGAGGCGCAGAAGGTCTGGTTCGAGCGGATGCGCGACAAGGGCTGGACGGTGCCGGACTGGCCGACGCAATACGGCGGCGGCGGGCTCGATGGTGCGCGCCACAAGATCCTGCGCGAAGAGATGGCCGCGCTCGGCGCGCGCTCGCCGCTGTCCTCGTTCGGCATCTGGATGCTCGGGCCGGCGCTGTTGAAATACGGCAATGAGCAGCAGAAGGCCGAACATCTGCCGAAGATCGCACGCGGCGAAATCCGCTGGTGCCAGGGCTATTCCGAGCCGAACGCCGGCTCCGACCTTGCGTCGCTGCAGACCCGCGCGGAGAGCGACGGCGACGATTTCATCATCAACGGCTCGAAGATCTGGACGTCCTACGCCAACTACGCGGATTGGATCTTCTGCCTGGTGCGGACCGATCCGACCGCCAAGAAGCATGACGGCATCAGCTTCATCCTGTTCGACATGACCTCGAAGGGCGTGACGACCAAGCCGATCCTGCTGATTTCCGGCAAGTCGCCGTTCTGCGAGACCTTCTTCGACAACGTGCGGGTACCGAAGTCGCACGTCGTCGGCACCATCAACCGCGGCTGGGATGTGGCGAAGTATCTGCTGCAGCACGAGCGCGCGATGATCTCCGGGATGGGCGGCCGCGACGGCGGCCGGCCGCTCGGTCAGGTCGCGGCGGATTCGCTCGGCACCGACGAGAAGGGTCGGCTCGATGATCCGATCCTGCGCGGCCAGATCGCCACGTTCGATGTCGACGAGGCGGCGCTGGCCTGTGCGGCGGAGCGGACGGTCGATCTCGCCAAGGCCGGGCAACTGCATCCGGCGTTCTCGTCGGCGATGAAGTACTACGGCACTGAGCTGAACAAGCGCCGCCACGAGATCCTGATGTCGGCCGGCGGCATCGATGCGCTGGAGTGGGAGAGCGAGCGTAGCCAGGAAGGCAGCCGCGCCCGCGCTTGGCTGCGCACCAAGGCCAACTCGATCGAAGGCGGCACCAGCGAAGTGATGCTCGGCATCGTCGCCAAGCGCATCCTGGATCTGCCGGGGGCGTAGTTAGCCGGCACACCCTCTCCCCGAGTCATTCCGGGGCGCGCGCAGCGCGAGCCCGGAATCCATAACCACCTCCAGGGGATATGGATTCCGGGCCTGCGCCCCCAAGGGGCGCATCCCGGAATGACGAACGCAAAGTCATCACTCCGAATTCATTGGATCATCACCATGGCTCTCGTCCTTACCGAAGAACAAACCATGCTGCGCGACTCGGCGCGCGGGCTGATCGGCGACAAGGCGCCGGTGGCGCATTTGCGCAAGCTGCGCGACGAGCGTGACGCCACCGGCTTTTCCCGCGACTTGTGGAAGAGCTTCGCCGAGATGGGCTTTGCCGGCCTGCTGGTGCCGGAGGAGTTCGGCGGCTCGGGGCTCGGCTGCGTCGAGGCCGGCGTGGTGATGGAGGAGATCGGCCGCAATCTGACGCCGTCGCCGCTGCTGTCGACCGCGATCCTGGCGGCGTCCGCGCTGGCTCGCGGTGGCTCGGAGGCGCAGAAGAAGGCTTACTTGCCGAAGATCGCCGACGGCTCGCTGATCGCCGCGCTGGCGGTCGACGAGGGCGCCAAGCACCGTCCCGCGAAGATCGCGCTGCAGGCAGCCCGTGCCGGCAACGGCTTTCGGCTGAAGGGCGACAAGGCGCTTGTGGTCGACGGTCACGTTGCCGATCTGTTGATCGTGGCCGCGCGGAGTTCCGGCGCACCGGGCGATGCCGACGGCCTGACGCTGTTCCTGGTCGACCCGAAGGCCAAGGGCGTCGCGATCGAGCGCACCGTGATGGTCGACGCGCACAACGCGGCGCGGATCAGCTTCGACGACGTCGAGGTGAACGCCGATCAGGTCCTCGGCGAGGTCGATCGCGGCGGCGCGCTGCTCGAGACGGTGCTGAACGTCGGCCGTGCTGCCGTCGCAGCCGAAATGCTCGGCGTTGCCGACGAGGCGTTCGGGCGGACGGTAAGCTATCTGAAAGAGCGCAAGCAGTTCGGCAAGCTGATCGGCGAATTCCAGGCGCTGCAGCACCGCGCCGCGCATCTCTACACCGAGATCGAAATCCTCCGCGCCGCGGTGCTCAAGGCGCTGCAGGCGGTCGCTGCCGACGCCGCGCAGGCGCGGGTGGCAGTGGCGGTCGCCAAGGCCAAGGCCGGCACGGTGGCGACGCTGGCGGTGCAGGAAGGCGTGCAGATGCACGGCGGCATGGGCATGACCGACCAGTTCGACATCGGCCTGTTCATGAAACGCGCCCGCGTGCTGCAGGAATTGCTCGGCGACAGCGCCTACCACGCCGAGGCGCTGGCGGAGTGGAAGAAGTACTGAGGCGCGAAGCGACGGCCGCCCTCGCTTCTTTTCGTCTCACGCCCTCTCCACTCGTCATTCCGGGATGCGCCGCGCAGCGGCGCAGGCCCGGAATCCATAGCCCCTGAGTTCTCGGTTAAGCACCGGCGATGCTGCGTCCGATCGCTGCACAGGGGATATGGATTCCGGGCTCGCGCTGCGCGCGCCCCGGAATGACGGACGAGAGGGTGCTATCAGCGGTTGGCGTTCAACGCCAAGGACCTTCAACCCCGCCCACAGTCGTCATCCCCGCGTATGCGGGGGTCCAGTATTCCAGAGACTTCGTTGCTGATCGCCGGCGCTCTGCAATACTGGGTCGGCCGCCTGCGCGGGCGATGACGTGAGAGGGTGGGGCGGCGGTTCGATATGAAATGCCGCTGCAAGAAGCGCCGCTGCAAAGAGCGCCGCCGCGAATGAGCGCGTTGCCGTGGCGTTAGATGGCCCTACCTGATCGGCGGCGCGTATTGGATGCCGCCGTTGCTCCAGAGCTGGTTCATGCCGCGCGGGATGCCGAGCTTGCCGACGTTGCGGTCGTAGACTTCGCCGTAGTTGCCGACGTGGCGGATGACGCGGGCTGCCCAGTCCTTCGACAGGCCGAGATCCTCGCCGAACGCGCCTTCGGTGCCGACCAGGCGCATCACGTCCGGCTTCTTCGACTTCAAAGCTTCGCCGATGTTCTGCGAGGTGACGCCGAGCTCTTCGGCGTTGATCATGGCGTACAGCGTCCACTTCACGATCATCATCCAATCGTCGTCGCGCTGGCGCACCACCGGTGCGAGCGGCTCCTTGGAGATGACGTCGGGCAGGATGACGTGGTCGCCGGACTTTTCGAAGGTCTTGCGTAGCGCGTAGAGCTGCGACACGTCGGCCGTGAAGGTGTCGCACCGGCCGTCCTTGTAGGCCTTCACGACGTCGTCGAACTTCTCCGACTTGACCTCCTGAAACTTCATGTTGTTGGCACGGAAGTAATCGGCGAGGTTGAGCTGGGTGGTGGTGCCGTTCTGGACGCAGACCTTGCTGCCGTCGAGTTCGACCGCGCTGTCGATCTTGCGCGAGGCCGGCACCATGAAGCCCTGGCCGTCGTAATAGGCGACCGCCGGAAAATACAGGTCGTAGTTGGTTTCGCGCGACATGCTCCAGGTCGAGTTGCGCGACAGGATGTCGACCTTGCGGCTCTGTAGTTCCTTGAAACGCTCGTTGGCGTCGAGCGCCACGAACTGGACCTTGTTCGGGTCATCGAAGATCGCCGCCGCCACCGCGCGGCAGAAATCGACGTCGAAGCCGGTCCAGTTGCCCTTGTCGTCGGGCGTCGAGAAGCCGGGCAGGCCCTTGTTGACGCCGCACAGCACGGCGTCGCGGCGGATGGTGCGCTTCAGCGTCTTGGTGTCGTAGCGCTCATAGGTGATCGCCGCCGCCGCGATGCCCGCCGCGACCACGAGCCCGATCGCGAGCCCGGTCTGAAACGTCCGTTTGAACATGCTGAGTCTTTCGCAATGAGAAGGGAAGGCCGCCGCGCCGTTACAGCTCGGGCTTTTGCCGGACCACCACCTTGGTGCCGACCGGCACGCGGTCGTACAGGTCCATCACGTCGGCATTGACCAGCCGGAAGCAGCCGGACGAAATCGCGGTGCCGATGGTGTCGGGGCGGTTGGTGCCGTGGATGCGATACACCGTCGAGCCGAGATACATCGCCCGCGCGCCGAGCGGATTGCCCGGGCCGCCGGCCATGAAGCGCGGCAGATAAGGTTGGCGCTGGATCATCTCCGGCGGCGGCACCCAGTCCGGCCATTCGGCCTTGCGCGAGATCTTCAACAGGCCTTGCCAGGTGAAGCCTTCGCGGCCGACGCCGATGCCGTAGCGTAGCGCGCGGTTGTTGCCCTGAACCAGATACAGATAGCGTTCGGAGGTCTGGACGATGATGGTGCCGGGCGCTTCGGTGGTGCGGAAATACACCATCTGCTTCTGCCACTCCGGCGGCAGCACGTAGCCGTCATCGGCGATCAGGCCGGGCTCGTCACCGGGATCCTGCTGCTGCGCGTAGCTCGGCATCGCAGCGAGCGTAACCAGGGCTGCCGCGGCCACCACCCGGCTCAACAAGCGCGGAAATCTCATGATACCCCCATCGCAAACCACTGGCGGGGCTATGTATCACGTCAGCCCTTACCGATCCACAACCGCAGCAGCAGCGAGACCAGCGTCACCGCGCCGACACCGGCGAGCCACAGCGCCACGAACCACAGCAGTCGTCGTGGCAGCGGCGTTTTCGGTTCAATCGGCGCGCTCAATGATAGCCGTTCTCCGGATCGACCTTGCCGCGAAACACCCAATAGGCCCACGCAGTGTAGGTGAGGATGATCGGCACCAGGATGGCGACGCCGACCAGCATGAACAGCTGGCTGTTCTCAGGCGCGGCAGCCTGCCAGATGGTGATGCTGCGCGGCACCACATAGGGCCACAGGCTGATGCCGAGGCCCGCATAGGACAGCGCGAACAGGCACAACGTCAGCAGGAACGGCTGATAGTCGCGGCGCTGTGCCAACGCGCGCAGCAGCAGCGCGGTGACGATGGCGACCGCGAGCGGCACCTGGGCGGTGGCCAGCACGTTCGGCCAGGCGAACCAGCGCTGCGAATAGTCGTAGCTGAGGAACGGCGTGGCGGCGCTGACGGCGACGATCGCGGCGAGCAGCGCGAACAGCAGCCAGCGGCTCAGCCGATACGCCTTCTCGCGCAGGTCGCCGGTGGTCTTCATCACCAGCCAGGTGGCGCCGAGCAGCGAATAGCCGATCACCAGCGCGACGCCGGTGAGCAGGCTGAACGGCGTCAGCCAGTCCCACCAGCCGCCCGCATAGCCGCGGCCTTCGACGTGAATACCCTGCAGCAGCGCACCGAGCGCAATGCCTTGCGCCAGCGTCGCCACCAGCGAGCCGAGGAAGAATGCGATGTCCCAGCGGTTGCGCTCGCGCTGGGTGCGCCAGCGGAATTCGAATGCGACGCCGCGAAACGCGAGGCCGAGCAGCATCGCGATGATCGGCGTGTACAGCGCCGGCATCAGTACCGCGTAAGCCAGCGGAAACGCCGCAAACAGCCCGCCGCCGCCGAGCACCAGCCACGTTTCGTTGCCGTCCCACACCGGCGCGACGCTGTTCATGATGACGTCGCGGTCGCGCTTGGTGCGAAACAGCGGAAACAGAATGCCGAGTCCGAGGTCGAAGCCGTCCATCACCACATAGACGAACACCGCAAAGGCGATGATGAAAGCCCAGATCGTCGCGACATCGTAAGCCATAGTCACAGCCGAATCCTGCTCAACTGAATCTGCGGGTGGCGATCGCCGGCGCCGGCGTGATGCCGGCGGCGCGTTCGGGCGTATCGCCGCGCGGGCCTTCTTCGCCGTGGTGTGGCGGATGCGCCATCAGTCGCAGGATGTAGACCACGCCTGCGATGAAGATGGCGAAATACACCACGATGAAGGCGATCAGCGACGTCGCCACCGCCGGGGCGGCCAGCGGCGATACTGAGTCGACGGTGCGCAGCAGGCCGAACACGGTGAACGGCTGCCGCCCGGTCTCGGTGGTCACCCAACCGGCCAGCGCGGCGACGAAGCCGGCCGGGCCCATCGCCAGTGCGAAGCGGTGCAGGGGGCGGGATTCGAACAGCCGGCCGCGCCAGCGCAGCCACAGGCTGAACACGCCGAGGCCGAGCATCAGGAAGCCGAGCGCGACCATCACGCGGAACGACCAGAAGGTGATCGGCACCGGCGGCCAATTCTCACGCGGCACGGTGTCGAGGCCGGCGAGCGGCGCGTCGAGCGAGTGCTTCAGGATCAACGATGACAGCTTCGGAATCTGCAGCGCGTAGCGCACCACCGCGGCGTCCTGATCGGGCAGGCCGAACAGGATCAGCGGCGCACCGTCAGGATGGCTCTGGTAGTGGCCTTCCATCGCCATCACCTTGGCGGGTTGGTGCTCCAGCGTATTCAGGCCATGCGCGTCGCCGGCGAAGATCTGGATCGGCGCCACCACGGCGATCATCCACATCGCCATCGAAAACATCATCCGCGCGCCGGGCTGCCGGGTATTGCTCAGCAGATGATAGGCGCCGACCGAGCCGACCACGAGCGCCGTGGTCAAATAAGCCGCCAGCACCATGTGGGCGAGACGATACGGGAATGACGGATTGAAGATCAGCTTGAACCAGTCGACCGCCACGAACTGCCCGGCCTCGTTGATGCCGTAGCCGGTCGGGGTCTGCATCCAGGAATTGGCCGACAGAATCCAGAACGCGGAGGTCAGCGTACCGATCGCGACCATCAGCGTGGCGAGGAAGTGCAGCCGCGGCCCCACCAGCTTGAGGCCGAACAGCATGACGCCGAGGAATCCCGCCTCGAGGAAGAAGGCGGTCAGCACCTCATAGGCCATCAGCGGGCCGAGCACCGGGCCGGTCTTGTCCGAGAACACCGCCCAGTTGGTGCCGAACTGGTAGGACATCACGATGCCCGACACCACGCCCATGCCGAACGCGATGGCGAAGATCTTCATCCAGTAATTGAACAGGTTGATGAAGACTTCACGCTTGGTCCACAGCCACAGCGCTTCGAGCACCGCGAGATAGCTCGCAAGGCCGATCGAAAAGGCGGGGAAGATGATGTGAAACGACACCGTGAAGGCGAACTGGAGGCGCGCCAGCACCACCGGATCAAGACTTTCGAACATCCCACCGATCCGTAGACGTGAGCGTAAGATGATGCGCACATCATCGAGCGACTATGTATCGCCGCAGTGCATCGATGCCTAGACGGCAGCAGTTAACAATTCCGCGACGGCGCTGCACTCAATCGAAAATCGTCCGGTTTGTTCCTGATTTGCGTGGCATCGATCGTGCTGCGGCAACACAACGCATTGGCGTACCTTCAACAAGGCAGAACCCGGACGAGGGGGCATCTCGTCCGGGTCCCTTGGAGGCCTACGATGGGGTGTCGGAGGCTTTGAAAATTCGCTGTCGCGCGACCTATGTTTGGTGGCCGCTGCGTCGATGAAGATCACCCTAGCAGGCTGATCTTTCCGTTCGATGTCGTCGATCGTTTCAATTGTTTCGTTCGACGATTGAGCATCGCTGTGTTGACTATAGTGACCAGCACATCGTGGCACGAGGGCGGCGAACCAGAACCTCTCCAAACTGCCGGCGTGCGACCAAGCGGCGCGGACAGCCTCGCGTGCGACGTCAGGCCGCGAGGCTTTCGACGCCGTGGCGCTTCAGCAATTCGGCAAGCTGCTTGCGGGCGTAGAACATCCGGGTCTTCACCGTGCTCTGCGGAATGCCGACGATGCGTCCAACTTCCTCGACCGACTTCTCATGGTAGTAGACGAGATTGATGATCTCGCGATGCGCCGGCGACAGTTTGGCGATGCAGGCGCGCAGGATGTCGCTGGTGCGGCTGCGGTCGAGCGCGGTCTCCGGCGAGTCCGAGCCGTCGGCGATCTCCAGCACGTCGTCCTGGTCGATGTCTTCGTGCTGGCGCTGGCGCAGCGCGGTCAGCGACTTGAACCGGGCGATCGACAGCAGCCAGGTCGACACCTGAGCGCGGCCTTCGAACTGCCGGGCGGTCCGCCACACGTCGAGGAAGACTTGGCTGACCAGGTCTTCGGCGGTCGCGGCGTCGCGCACCATCCGCAGGATGAAGCGATACACCCGCACATTGTGCCGGGCGTACAGAGTATGCATCGCAGTCCGGTCTCCGCCCGCAATGCTGGCGAGCAGCATTTCATCGCTCGTGGCTCTGGCGGCCAGGATGCCCAGGCGGCCGGCGTCGTTGAGCGCAATGACGTTCTGCATGACGAGCTCCCTTCGTGCCGCGCTCCCCCGCGGCGTGTTGGGAGAACTACTAGCCAGCTACCGTTTCAGGAGGTCTGCGCCGGAGGGGAAAATGGTTTCGTGGCGAAATGGAAGTGTTTCGTCGCCGGAGCCGCGACGAAACATTCGGACGGAAAAGCGAGGGAAATCAGGCCCTGCAGCCAGCGATACCGGCGGCCAGCGGCTCAGGCGCGGTCGCTGGCGGGCGAGAACAAATAGCCGCCGCCGCGAATTGTCCTGATTACGGCCGGCTTCGTCGGGTCCGGCTCGATCTTGCGGCGGATCCGCATGATGCGGAGATCGACCGCGCGGTCGAACGCTTCGGCGTCGCGCGCATTCGCCAGCTCCAGCAGCCGCTCGCGCGACAGCACCCGTTTGGGATTGGCGGCGAACACCTTCAGCAGGCCGAATTCCGACGCCGTCAGCGGATGCTCGTTGCCGTCATCGTCGCGCAACGCCTGGGCTTCGAGATCGAGCCATTTGGTGCCGAACCGCACCAGCTGGGCGCTGTCGGCCTTGGCGGCGCTCGCAGGCTCCGCGGCGGCGGGCTTCGGTGGCGCCGCGCGGCGCAGCACCGACCGGATCCGGGCCATCAATTCCCGCAGCTCGCAAGGCTTGGCGATGTAATCATCGGCGCCGAGTTCGAGGCCGACCACCCGGTCGATCGGGCTTGCGGTCGCGGTCAGCATGATCACTGGAACGTTGGACTTGGCCTTGAGGTCGCGGATGATCGACAGCCCGTCCTCTTCCGGCATGTTGAGGTCCAGCACCACCAAGTCCGGCAGCTTGGTGGCGATCTCGGCACGCAGGCTCTTGCCGCCATCGCACAGCGTGACGGCGAAGCCGTGCATCTTGAGATAGTCGCCGACCATCTCGCGGGCCGGAGCTTCGTCGTCGACGACGATGATGTGCGGGTTCTGGCTCATGACACCGACGCTGCGGGCAGAATAATGGTGAAAGTCGCGCCCTGACCGGGGCCAGGGCTCTCGGCGACGATCTCGCCGCCATGCATGTCGACGATCTTCTTGACGATCGACAGCCCGAGGCCGGTCGAGCTTTCGCCCGCCGTCGGCTTGGCGGACAGCCGCTGGAAACGCCCGAACAGCCGGCTCAGATCTTCCGGCGACAGCCCGGCGCCCTCGTCGGTGACACGGATCATGGTGCTGTCGCCATCCCCGTCGACCTGCAGGGTGATGTTGCCGCCGATCGGGCTGTATTTGATGGCGTTGCTGACCAGATTGTCGATCGCCTCGCGCATCCGGTCGGAATCGCACATTGTCGCGCAGGCTTCCGGCGTCGACACCGAAATCACCTGCTGCTTGTTCTGCGCCATCGGCCGGTTGGCCTCGGCGACCTCGCCGACCAATGCCGCGATGTCGACAGCCTCGCGCCGGATCGAGATGTCGAACGCATCCGCCATCGCGTCGGAGATCAAATGATCGACCATCAGCGTCAGTCGCCGGGTGGCGTCGCGGATATGATCGACCTGGGCGATGACGTGGTCCTTGGAGGATTCGGCGCCGATCAGCTCGGTCAGCATTTCGGTGCGACCGAGGATGACGCCGAGCGGGTTCTTCAGGTCGTGCGCGACGGTGCCGAGGATCTCGTTCTTGAACGCATTGGCGCGCTGCAGCCGCAGCCACTGCGTCGACAGCCGGCGGTTGGCCTGGGTCAGCGCCCGGGTGCGCTGGGCCACCCGCTCTTCGAGCTGGGTGTTGGCCTCGTGCAGCTGCCGATACAGGATGACGTTGTCGAACGCGATCGACAGCCGGCTGCCGAAAATCTCGACCAGCGAACGGTCGGTGTCCGACAGTTCGCGCTCGGCCTGCAGCAGCACCACCACTTCGCGGCCGCTGCCGGTGCGGATATAAAGCACGGTGCGATGGTCGGCGAATTCGTGCTTGCGGCGCCGGAACGCCTCTTCAACCATCTGGCGCAGGTCGGGGTCGAGCGAATTGCTGTGGCCGGTGGGGCCGATGAAGCGACTGTAGCAGCCCGAGCCTGCCAGCACCGCCAGTTCGTCGCCGGCGTCGCGCAGCACCAAAATACCGGCGCAATCAACATTGAGCAGCGAGGCGAGCTGGGTCAGCACCCCCTCGGCGAGCCGCTGCATCGATTTGAAGTCGTACAGCGTCGAGGCGGCGTCGATGATGATTTCCAGGCCGCGCCGGGTCTGCACCATCCGCTCGAGTTGCTGATAGCTGCGCAGCGCCGCAGTCAGCGAGGTGAACAGTTTGTCGGCGGTGAGCTCGGTCTTGGCCTTGTAGTCGTTGATGTCGTAGTCGACGATGACGCGGCGCTCGGGCGCCTGGCCTGGCTGGCCGGTGCGCAGGATGATCCGGACGGTCTCGTTCTTGAGGTCGTTGCGGATGAACTCCACCAAATCGAGGCCGGCCGCATCGGTCTCCATGATGACGTCGAGCAGCACCGCGGCGATGTCGGGGTTGGCGCGCATCAGTTCGCGGCCTTCGGCGCCCGAATAGGCCGACAGGATCTCGAGCCCCTGGTTGTTGAGGCTGTAGTCGCTCAGCGCAAAGCGGGTGCCGTCGTGAACCGCGGTGTCGTCGTCGATCACCGCGATCTTCCATTTCCGTGCGCCCGATACCTCCGGCGTCGAATCGGCGTCTTCGATCAGCTCGAGGATATCGTCCTGGTCGGCCATTGCAGGTTTCCGTCGATGGGCGGGGCAGCGGATGCCGCTCCGCCAGTGGCGGTTTTCGGCATGATAATGCGAAAAGTCGTGCCTTGTCCTAGTCTTGATTCCAGCATCATCCGGCCGCCGAGCTGCTGGGTCACCAGATTGTAAACGATGTGCAGGCCGAGCCCGGTGCCGCCCTCATTGCGGCGGGTGGTGAAGAACGGGTCGAAAGCCTGGCGCTGCACGTCCGGCGTCATACCGGCGCCGTCGTCGGCGAAGATGATCTCGATGTCATCGTTGCCGCGCGGCCGCGCCGTGATGGTGATCGTTCCGGAGCGTCCGTCGGTGAAGGCGTGGTTGGCGGCGTTCAGAAACAGGTTGGTCAGGATCTGCCCGTAGGCGCCGGGGTAGCCGTCGATCACCAGGCTTTCCGGCACGTCGATGTCGAGCCGGATTGGCGCCCGCTTCAGCACCGGCTTCAGACTGGCGACGATCTGATCGGTCGCCTCGTGCAGGTTGAATTGCCGGCGTTCGGCGTGGGACCGGTCGACCGCCACCTGCTTGAACGACTGGATCAGTTCGGCGGCGCGCTGCAGATTGCCGACGAGCTGCTGGGCGGCGTCGCGCGTACTGCGGACGAATTCGTCGAGCTGCGAGCGCCGCAGCGGCGTATCGCCTTTCAGCTCGGCCTCGAAGGTGGTCGCCCGTCGGGTGAAGCTCGACGCCACCGTCAGGCTGATGCCGATCGGGTTGTTGACCTCGTGGGCGACACCGGCCACCAGACTGCCGAGCGCCGCCAGTCGTTCGGCGTCGATCAAATTCTGCTGTGCGGTTTTCAGTTCGAGCAGCGCGCTCTCGGCTTTTTCTTTCGACTCGCGAAGATCGTCCTGCGCCTTGCGCTTGTCGATCGCGTTCTCGCGGAACACTTCGACCGCGCGCGCCATCGCGCCGATCTCGTCCTTGGCCTCGGTGCCGGCAACGCGGCGGTCGTAATTGCCCGAGGTGATGGCGTGCATCGCCGACAGGATCTGCTGCAGCGGCAGGCGGATGCTGAGCGCGATGATGATGCCGGCGGTCATGATGACGCCGAGGAAAATCAGCGCGATCGACAGAACTTTGCGCGAAATGCCGGTGAGGGTGCGGTCAAACGTCTCCTGCGCCTTCTGTTCGCGCTGGCGCATCTTCACCGACAGCGCGTCGATCGCCGCGATGGTGGCGGCCTGGCTGGCGTCGATCGAGTTGCGCAAGAGATCGCTGCGCTTGGCCAGCTGATCGGTCAATTCCTGCAGGCCGTCGCGCAGCGCCGCGGTGCGCAGCTTCAGCTTTTCCAGCGCCATCTTTTGCAGATCGTTGTCGGCGAGATTGCTCATCACCGGAATCGTCCGCTCGATGGTCTCGGTGTTCTGCTGCGCCTCTTCGGCGGCCTGCTGCGACAGCGACAGGTAGTAGGAGTTGGCCGCCACCAGCATCGCGGTGAAAGCCTCGCGGGCACGGCCGAGCGGCGGCAGGATCAGCGCGTCCCGCTGGCCGGTGGCGCCGCCGATCACCGCAAACAGCGCCGCGATATCGCGGGCCGGCGCCTGCACCTGGTTCTCGTAGGTGGACTTGATGGTGGTCTGCAGTGCTCGCAGGTCGCCGAAGCCGCCGAGGAAGCGTTCGGTGGCGCGCTCCAGCTCTTCGACCGAGCCCGACAGCATCGGATCGGTGGAGGCGCGGTTGGTCAGCGTGCCCAGCACCGCTTCGCGCAGCAGCAGGATCTCGGCGAACAGGTCGGGGCTCGGCTGATTGATGTAGCGATGGATCAGGTTCTGCAGCCGCCCGGTCTCGCTTTCCAAGAGCGCCAGGATCTTGTCGGACTCCCGCACCTGGCGGACATCGTCCCAGGCGGTGCGCAGCACCCGCGTGCCGCTCCAGATCAGGCTCACCAGCACCAGCACGACCAGCGAGTTCAGCGCGGCGATCGACAGGATTCGCCAGCGGATCGGCACCGCGCGCACCAAGCCGACGAGGCCGGTGCGGCTGCGCCGGTCCGGCCGTGGCTCGGTATCAGCGGACTGCGGGGCGACCGGATCCAACTCAGTCGACCTCACGCCGGACCATATCGCGGCCAGTTGCGCGCGCAGCAGCGGCGCGCACAGTGTTGCCGTCAGGGACCTCGGCTCGGCTGGACAGCGGCAAGTTCAATCCCATACAGTTGGTGCCGGTCGCAGGGACCGGAGAAGTCCCACCAAGCTAGCAGATCAGCCTGGGCGATGGCTATCGGGAGTGAGCGCATCAGGCGATGGCCGGAATTTTGGGAAGACTCGCGCAAATCGCCGCCACCTTGCTGGTTTGCGCCACCGCCGGTATCGCCCCCGCCGGCGCCGCTACGGAAATCGCCTGGTGGCACGCGATGTCCGGCGAGCTCGGCCGGCAGCTCGAGAAGCTGGCGGCGGATTTCAATGCGTCGCAATCCGATTACCGCGTGGTCCCGACCTACAAGGGCAACTACACCCAGACGGTGACTGCGGCGATCTTCGCGTTCCGCTCCTCCAGCCAGCCGGCGATCGTGCAGGTCAACGAAATCGCCACCGCCACCATGATGGCGGCCAAGGGCGCGGTCTATCCGGTGTACGAGCTGATGCGGGACGAGAGCGAAGTGTTCTCGCCGGCCGATTATCTGCCCGCTGTGACCGGGTACTACACCGATCTCGACGGCAACATGCTGTCGTTCCCGTTCAACGCGTCGACGCCGATCCTGTACTACAACAAGACCCTGTTTCGGCGCGCCGGGATCGACCCCGAGGCGCCGCCGGCCACCTGGCCGGACGTCGGGACGATGGCGAAGCGTCTGATCGACGCCGGCGCGACCTGCGGCTTCACCACCTCGTGGCCGTCCTGGGTGCACATCGAGAATTTCTCCGCCTATCACGACCTGCCGTTGGCGACGCGGTCGAACGGGCTTGGCGGGCTCGATGCCGAATTGGTGTTCAACAATCCGGCGGTGGTTCGCCATATCGCGCAGCTTGCCGATTGGCAGAAGACCAAGATCTTCGACTATAGCGGCCGCGCCACCGCGGCCGAACCGCGCTTCCAGCAGGGCGATTGCGGCATCTTCATCGGTTCGTCCGCAACGCGGGCCGACATCCTGGCCAACGCCAAGTTCGACGTCGGCTATGGCCGGCTGCCGTATTGGCCCGACATCGCCGGAGCACCGCAGAACACCATCATCGGCGGCGCCACGCTATGGGTCCTGCGGGGCCGTACGGCTGGCGAATACAAGGGCGCCGCCAAGTTCTTCGCTTACCTGTCGAAGCCGGAAGTTCAGGCGGCCTGGCATCAGCACACCGGCTATTTGCCGATCACCAAGGCGGCCTACGACCTGACCCGTGCGCAGGGCTTCTACGACCGCAATCCCGGCACCGCGATCTCGATCGAGCAGATCACGCTGAAGCCGCCGACCGAGAATTCGCGCGGGTTGCGGCTCGGTTCGTTCGTGCTGGTGCGGGCCGCGATCGAAGACGAGATCGAGCACGCGGTGCGCGGCGAAAAATCTGCGAAGGACGCGATGGATGCGGCGGTTGATCGCGGCAACAAGCTGCTGCGGCAGTTCGAACGCACCAAGCCGTAGGGGCGGTTACGGCGCAGCCTCGCGCAGGCCGAACGCGCCGGCATCGCGACTGAGCACCGGCGACACCATCGCGACCAGCTTCTGCGCGGCGGCTTCGACCGACAGCCCGGCGGTGTCGAGCACGCCGGCGGCGCGGGCATACAGCGGCTCGCGGCTCTGCAGGATGGTGCGCAGCTCCTGCATCGCGGCGCGGTCGTCGGCCATCGGCCGCAGGTCGCCCTGGCCGCGCACCCGCGCCATGTGCTCCTCCGGCTCGGCCTTCAGCCAGATCGTATAGAACGAGGTCAGGATCTGATCGAAGGTGATCGGCTCGGAAACGATGCCGCCGCCGGTCGCCAGCACGATCGGCTCCTGGCGGGCGAGCAGCCGCGACAGCGCGGCCTGCTCCATCCGGCGGAAGCCTTCTTGGCCGTACAGCGCGATGATTTCGGATACCGACAGCCCGTTCTGGCGTTCGATCTCGCGGTTCAGTTCGACGAAGCTCCAGCCGATGCTGTCGGCCAGCATCTTGCCAAGGGTCGACTTGCCGGCGCCGCGCAGGCCGATCAGTGCGATGCCGTGGAAGGTCGCCTCCCGCTCCAGTCCGCCGAACCGGCCGAGGCCGGACAACACGTCCTTGGCATGCGCGATCTGCACCGGGGTTGCGCGCCGCACCAGGTCGCGGATCACCGGCCAGTCCGCCGACGACTCGTTGGAGGGCAGCAGGTCTTCGAGCGGCGTCGCCAGCGCTTCGGAGATCCGGCGCAGCAGCATGATCGACACGTTGCCTTTGCCGCTTTCGAGCTGGGCGATGTAGCGCTCCGAGATGCCGGAGACCTTGGCCAGCACCTTGCGCGACATGCCGCGTCGCCCGCGCATGGTGCGGACATGGCGGCCGAGGTCGAGCAGAAAGCTCGCGTCGGTATCGTCTGGCTCGGCCATCTTGGTCCGTTCACATCTGTCTGGAGAATGATAATGCCGGCCGAAAACGCCAGCAATCGAACGGATGCCGTTCGATGCACTATAATTCAAGGCAAATTTCGTCAGGTGGGACGCAAAACCGCAGCCCGCGCGCTGTCGGGCGCGGGCGTCGCGGTGGAGCACTTTTGACCGGAGAGGTGGGCTCTGGCGCTTCGAGCGGGAGACCGAAGCGCGGCGGCGTTACGCCCAGCCGTCGCCCTTGATGCCCGGGTTGGCGAAGGCGACGCCGCCGTCGACCGTCACGGTCGAGCCGACCACGTAGTCGCCGGCGCGGGAGGCGAGGAACACGGCGGTGCCGGCCATGTCCTCGTCGGTGCCGATCCGGCCCGCCGGGACGCGCTTGGCGACCGCATCGGACTCGTCGCGCGCCGCCTTGTTCATGTCGGAGGCGAACGGACCCGGGGCGATCGCAGTGACGACGATGTGGTCCTTGATCAGCCGCACCGCCAGCCGGCGGGTGAGGTGGATCAGGCCGGCCTTCGACGCCGCGTAGGGATAGGTCTCGAGCGGATTGACGAAGATGCCGTCGATCGAGGCGATGTTGATCACCTTGCCGGGCTGTTCGGCGCTCGCGGCGGCGCGCAGCAGCGGGGCCAGCGCCTTAGTCAGGAAGAACGGCGTCTTGACGTTGAGGTCCATCACCTTGTCCCAGCCGCTCTCCGGGAATTCGTCGAAGTCGGCCGCCCAGGCGGCGCCGGCGTTGTTGACCAGGATGTCGAGCGAGCTCTCGCGGCGCTTGATCTCGGCGGCCAGCATGTCGATGCCCGCCATGGTCGAGATGTCGATCGGCAGCGCAACGCATTCGCCGGGATACATTTCGGTGAGTTCATCGGCGGTGGCCTGACACGCTGCGGCCTTGCGCGCGGTGATGTAAACGCGCGTCGCGCCGTAGGCGAGAAAGCCGGCCGCGATCATCTTGCCGATGCCGCGCGAGCCGCCGGTCACCAGAGCGACGCGGCCTTGCAGCGAAAACAGATCCTTGAACATGACATCTCCCTCGGGGCTTTGGCCGCCTGTTTGAGGCGGCCAGGGAGGTGAGTCAAGAAATCACGCCGCAGCGACGCGGCGGAAGCCGTTCCACATTGCGGTCGCGGCCCCGGAAGTCAGCACCGGCAATAGCCGGTGGTCCTGGTAGTGACCGTTCAGTGAGATCCGCGGCAGCGCGGTGAGGTGATCGGCGCACTCGGCGAACATCATGCCGGGGCGCGTGGTCACCGCAGTCTTGTAGCCGACCGCCTGCGCGATCGCGAATTCGCGCGGACCGGCAGACGCCCTGTCGCCATACGGATAGGCGAGGTGGTCGACTGCCTGTTGCAGCTCGTCCTGGATGCGGGCGCGGCTGCCGGTGAGTTCATGCGCGGCGACCAGCTCGGTCTGCCGGCGCAGCATGCAATGGGTGATGCCGTGCGCGCCGATCGTCACCAGCGGGTGCGCGGCGAAGCTGCGCAGTTCGTTCCACGGCAGGCACAGTTCGCGCGCCGCGGCGGTTTCGTCGATCCCGTAACGCAGGGACAGCGTGGTCATCGCGGCATCGAGATCGCCGCCGTTCGGCAGGCTGCGCAACAGATCGTGCAGCCGGTCGAATGCCGCCTGCTTGGCCTCGGGCGTCGTAGTGTCGAGACGCAGCTCCTGGCCGTCGATCGACACATCGATCCGGCTCTGGGCGGCGATCAGCCGTTCCAGCGTCACCCACCACAGCCGGCCGGTGCCTTCGGCGAAGTCGCTAGTGACGAAAACGGTGAACGGTGCGCCGAACTCTTCGAACACCGGCAGGGCGAAATCGCGGTTGTCGCGATAGCCGTCATCCAGCGTAATGCAGGCGAAACGCCGGCTGAAGTCGCGCGCACGCAGCCGTCGGTGCAACTCGTCCATCGGCACCAGATCGATTCCGAGCTCGCGCAGATGGCGCAGCGTGGCGCGGAGGAAGTCCGGCGTGACCTCGAGGTGGCGATTGGGCTGAAACGAATCGTCGCGGGCCGGCCGCACGTTGTGCAGCATGAAAACCGTGCCGATTCCGGAAAAGATCGGGCGCAGCACCCGATGCGCGCCGGTGTAATAAAGGGCTTCGAGCCCGGCGCGGATAATATTGTGGCGAAAGTGCTTCATCGAATAGCGGCCGCTCAATTTCTGCACGATGCTAGGCGCCGACGGTTGAAGAAACGGTTATGGGAAGCGCAACTTTGGTTGCTGTTTCCTTGAATTGCGTTTGACAGCCCTCCAACGGTTTGATTTCTCTCTGCTTCTGATCCACGGGAAGCGGAATGCGCGGACTCTACAGCTCCAGCGGTAAATGGTGGCCCGGCGCCATTCCGTTGGTTATCCTCTGGGCTATCGCCGCTTGGACGACGATGCCGGCCGTGGAAGCCGATCTTGGCGCTCGCGCCACGGCTGCGCTCAAGGACACCGTCCTCGACAAAACGAAGATCACCGCTGCGGGTCGCGACATCACGCTGACCGCCGAGGCGTTCTCCGAAGAAGGGCGCCGCGCCGCGGTGTCCGCGGTCGAGGCAGTGCCGGGCCTCCGTTTGGTGAACGACCGGACCAAGCTGGTACCGGAAGCCTCTCCTTATGTCTGGTCAATTGAGCGCGATGTCGTCCGCGTGACCCTGACCGGCAGCGCACCGCTGCCGGCGAGCCGCACCCGGCTGGCCGATGGCGCGCGGGCGGCGGTGAACGGCACCGAGGTGGTCGACCGGATGGCGCTGGCGCGCGGCGCCCCGCAACGGTTCGACGCCGCCGCGATGCTGCTGATCGACCAGATCGCCAAGTTGAAGCAGGGCAAGATCACCCTCACCGGCACCCAGGTTGCGCTGAAGGGCATGGCCAAGGATCTCGGCGGCCGTGAATCGATCGCCGCGGCGCTGCGCAGCCTTCCCGACGGCTACACCGTTGGCGAGAACGACATCGAGGCGCCGCCTTACGTGTTCCGGGCCTACAAGGACCCGGTCGCCGGGCAGGTCACGCTCGATGGCTACGTGCCGGACAATAATGTCCATGCGGCGCTGGCCGCGGCCACTGGCCGCAAGTTCTTCAGCGAAAAGGTGGTCGACAACCTCAAGGCAAGCGTCGGCGCCCCGAAGGGCTTCCTCGAAGCCGCAACGCCGGCGCTCGGCGCGCTGTCGCGGCTGTCGACCGGCACTCTGGTACTGTCAGACCGTGAGGTTCATTTGTCCGGCGACGCCCTTTACGAGGTCGCCGCCAATCAGATCCGCGGCGGTCTGAACAAGGAGCTGCCGCAGGGCTGGACCGTGAAGGCCGATCTGTCGGTCAAACCGGCCGCCGCGCCGGTCGATGCGTCGGTGTGCCAGCAATTGTTCAACGGGCTGCTGGCCAAGGCCACTATTCAGTTCGAATCCGCCAGCGCCAAAATCGACAAGGATTCCGCCGCGCTGCTCGACCGGCTGATCGAGACCGCGATGCGCTGCCCGAACGCCAAGATCGAAATCGCCGGCCACACCGACAGCGACGGCGACCCCGCGTTCAACCAGTCGTTGTCGGAAAAGCGCGCCCGCGAGGTGGTTGACTATATGGTGCGGGCCGGCCTGTCGCCGGAGCGTCTCCAGGCATTCGGCTACGGCAGCAAGATCCCGGTCGCCGGCAACGACACCGACGCTGGCAAGGCGAAGAATCGCCGGATCGATTTCGTGGTCAGGTGACGCATGGTGGCTTTGGCGGATTTCTTCTGGGGCTGGCTGGTCGGTTCGCTGCTGCTCGGCTTCGCGGTGGGCTGGATCTCGGTGGTGCATCGCGGTCCGAGCTTCTCGCGCAATGCCGGGCTCGGTATCGCCGGCGTCGCAGCCGTGCTGGTCGGGCTGTCGCTCGCCCGTCTGGTTCCCGGCCGGGCCGGCTACTGGCTCGACCTTTTCCTCGCCATGCTGGCCGCCTATCTGATCGGGTGTGCCATCGGTTCATGGCTCCGCTACTGGGTGGTCGCGCGGCAATCGCAGCGGCCCTGACGACAGCTTTCGGCCGTGATCGACCGAGCGCTGCGACGATAGGTCCCGCGCTGCAACGAAGTCCCAAGAATGCGAAGCGCAGCCGGCCGGCTGAAGCGGATTTGAAGCGTCGCGCACCGTCCTGCGGCGTTGACCGAATTCCACTTGGCTGGAAAACACGCTACCAACGATGTGCGGCCGGCCGAAACACGGCGACAGGGCCGGGACACCAGGGGTAGAACGCGGGCGAAGGGGATTCGAGGTCTCGATGCGGATCGCAATACGCAGAACGATCGAAGTTCTGCGCGAGAAGCAAATCCTTCACAAACTCGGTGTTGCGGTCAGCATCGCGGTCATCGCGGCCGCTTGCTACGTTCTGTACCACATCCTGCGCGGCATCGACCACGACCGCGTGCTCGACGCGATGGGTCAGACCGAGCCGACCTCGATCGCGCTCGCTGCCTTGTTCGTCGCCGCCGGCTATTTCACCCTGACGTTCTACGATCTGTTCGCCGTTCATGCGATCGGCCGCGACGACGTGCCTTACCGGGTCAACGCACTCGCCGCCTTCACCAGCTATTCGATCGGCCACAATGTCGGCGCCAGCGCCCTGACCGGCGGCGCGGTGCGCTACCGGATCTACTCGGCCTGGGGGCTCGACGCGATCGACGTCGCCAAGGTGTGTTTCCTTGCCGGCCTGACGTTCTGGCTCGGCAACGCCGCGGTGCTCGGACTCGGCGTCGCCTATCATCCCGAGGCGGCGTCTGCGGTCGATCTGTTGCCGCCGGCGGTCAACCGCGTGCTGGCGCTGCTGATCCTTGCCGGCTTGATGGTCTATGTCGCGTGGGTGTCATTCAAGCCGCGCTGCGTTGGGCGCGGCAGTTGGACGGTGACGCTGCCGGGCGGCAAGCTGACGCTGCTGCAGATCGCGATCGGCATCGTCGATCTCGGCTTCTGCGCGCTCGCGATGTACGTGCTGACGCCCGACGAGCCCAATGTCGGATTCGTCGTGGTCGCGGTGATCTTCGTGTCGGCGACGCTGCTTGGTTTCGCCAGCCATTCGCCCGGTGGGCTCGGCGTGTTCGACGCCGCGATGCTGGTCGGGCTGTGGCAGATGGACAAGGAAGAGCTGCTCGCCGGCATGCTGCTGTTCCGCCTGCTGTACTACATCGTGCCGTTCGTGATATCGGTCGTCGTGCTTGCGGTCCGGGAGATCGTGCTCGGTGCGCGGCTGAAGCGGGTTCGTCCGCTGGCCGAAGCGCTGAAGCCGGAACCGGTGCGCGGAGATCCCTCACCAGGTTGAGCCATGACCACCGCACCCGCGCCCGACGAGCAAGCCCGCCCGGTCCGCGAACTCGTGCTCGCTCCGCCGACGCCATCCTCGACATCGCTGCTGACGCATTGGTCCGATCGGCTTCGCCACGCCGCAATCATCCTGATCGCCGGCGCGCTCGCGCTCACCGCCTTGGTGCTGTTCGCCCAGCTTGCGATCGGTCCGGCGCTCGCGGCGTTCGCCTGCCTGGTCGCCGCCGCGTTGGTGCCGTGGCGGCTGCATGACAGCTCCACCGCGCTCGACGATGCGTTCGGCGTCAGCCCGGTGGAAATGCCGGTGGTGCGCGCCATCGTCGGCGGCATGCCCGATCCGGCGGTGCTGCTCGATCGTGCCGGCCGCGTCATTCATCTCAACGCCGCTGCGGCGCAGCTCGCGCCGGCCCTGCGGGTGCGGGAGCTGGCGCAGTTCGCGCTGCGCAGCCCCGAGATCGTCACCGCGCTGCGCGAGGCGATTGCGACCTCGGAGCCGCGCCGCGCCACCTATCTCGATCACGGCTCGATCGAACGCTGGCTCGAACTGATCATCGCGCCGGTGCAGGTGCCGACCGCGTTCGGCGGCACCGATCAATGCATGCTGATGACGTTCCACGACCTGACGCCGCTGCGCCGGGTCGAGGAGATGCGTGCCGACTTCGTCGCCAATGCCAGCCACGAGCTGCGCACGCCGCTCGCGGCCTTGTCCGGCTTCATCGATACGCTGCAGGGACAGGCCCGCGACGATCCGAAAGCGCGCGAGCGTTTCCTCGGCATCATGCACGCTCAGGCGACCCGGATGGCGCGGCTGATTGACGACCTGCTGTCGCTGTCGCGGGTCGAGCTCAGTGCGCATGTTCGTCCCGATGCGATGATCGACCTGAAGCCGCTGATCAAGCAGGTCACCGACGGCCTCGAACCGCTGGCCAAGGAACGCCAGGTGGTGATCGAGCTGGAGCTGCCGGAGGACGCCGCGACGATTGCGGGCGATCGTGAAGAGCTGCTGCGGGTGTTCGAAAACCTGATCGAGAACGCGCTGAAGTATGGCGCTTCGGGCGGTCGGGTGGTGGTCTCGGTGGTGGCTGCCGTGTCGGGCGACGGCGTGCCGGAGTATCGCGCGTTGGTGCGCGATTTCGGCCCTGGTATCCCGCCCGAGCATCTGCCGCGACTGACTGAACGGTTCTACCGGGTGGACGTCGGCGACAGCCGCTCTCAAGGTGGTACCGGGTTAGGATTATCGCTGGTGAAACATATTGTTAACCGTCACCGCGGCCGTCTTTTGATCGAAAGCGTGCTGAAGAAGGGCGCGACTTTTACCGTCTGTTTCCCTCAGGGAAAGCCCCAGGTCTGAGTCGAATAATCATTCGATTTCAGGTGCTTAGTGCAGTCACATGACTGTCATCAAACCCTCATAAAAGGTCAACCGACCGCTCGTAGACGGGCGGGGTAAGCGCAGTCGGGCGCGCGGAGCGCTTCGCTTACAGATGGAGACCTTCCCCATGAATTTCATCAAGGCAATCGTCGCGGCCGGTCTGGTTGCGGCGTCGACCTCGGCCTTCGCCGCCGACATCACCGGCGCTGGCGCCACCTTCCCGTACCCCGTCTACTCGAAGTGGGCCGATGCCTATAAGAAGGAAACCGGCAACGGTCTGAACTATCAGTCGATCGGTTCGGGCGCCGGCATCAAGCAGATCATTGCCAAGACCGTGACCTTCGGTGCCACCGACGCGCCGCTGAAGCCGGAACAGCTCGACAAGGAAGGCCTGGTGCAGTGGCCGATGGTGATGGGCGCCATCGTGCCGGTCGTGAATCTCGAAGGCGTGAAGCCGGGTGAGATGGTGCTCGACGGCGAGACCCTGGCCAACATCTACATCGGCAAGATCACCAAGTGGGACGACCCGGCGATCAAGAAGCTGAACCCGAAGGTCAGCCTGCCGAGCGACGCGATCACCGTGGTTCGCCGCTCCGACGGTTCGGGCACCACCTTCAACTTCACCGACTACCTCTCCAAGGTCAGCGCTGACTGGAAGACCAAGGTTGGTTCGGGCACCGCGGTCGAGTGGCCGGTCGGCGTCGGCGCCAAGGGCAACGAAGGCGTTGCCGGCAACGTCGGTCAGACCAAGAATTCGATCGGTTACGTCGAATACGCCTACGCCAAGCAGAACAAGCTGACCTACACCGGCCTGGTGAACAGCGCCGGCAAGACCGTGCAGCCGACCATCGCGGCCTTCCAGGCTGCGGCGTCGAACGCCGACTGGGCCAAGGCTCCGGGCTACTACCTGATCCTGACCAACCAGCCGGGCGAAGCCTCGTGGCCGATCACCGCCGCGACCTTCATCCTGATGCACAAGGAGCCGGTCGATAAGGCGGCGTCCGCCGAAGCCGTCAAGTTCTTCAAGTGGGCGTTCGAGAAGGGCGCCAAGGCTGCCGAAGAACTCGACTATATCCCGATGCCGGAACCGGTCGTCAAGCTGATCGAGAAGACCTGGGCCTCGGACATCAAGAGCTGATAGTCTGGCGTCTGGCTGCGATCCGGCTCCGTCCGGGTCGCAGCACGACGTTCACGCGAACGGCGGACCCCGAGGCGTCATAGACTCGGGCTCCGGCTTTGCACCGCAGTCGGTGCTGGCGCGACCCTCGATCGCGCATCCGGTTTTCAATTCAGATCTCCAGCCGCGAGGCGCGGTTTCGGCCCTGCAGTAGGCATGAGGAGAGTTAGCGTGGCGGACATGGCGGTTGAGACGACCGGGTTGCAGACGGCTGCCGGACCTTACGACCGGGCCAAGGCCCTGAGTGCCTTCAAGCTCGGCGACAAGACCTTCTACTGGACGACGCGCGCCTGCGCGATTTCGGTGCTGCTGATCCTCGGCGGCATCATCATCTCGCTGATCGTCGGTGCCTTGCCGGCGATCCGCGAATTCGGTCTCTCGTTCCTCACCACCTCGCGCTGGGCGCCGGCCAACGATCCGCCTGTCCTCGGCGCGCTCGGCCCGATCTACGGCACGCTGGTGACGTCGCTGATCGCGATGATGATCGCGATCCCGGTCGGCCTCGGCATCGCGATCTTCCTGACCGAGCTTTGCCCGATGTGGCTGCGCCGCCCGATCGGCCTCGCCATCGAGCTGCTCGCCGGCATTCCGTCGATCATCTACGGCATGTGGGGCTTCTTCGTACTCGGCCCGTTCCTGGCCTATCACTTCCAGCCGGCGATGATCGCGCTGTTCGAAGGCGTGCCGGTGCTCGGCGATATCTTCGCCGGTCCGCCGTCTTATCTCAGCCTGTTCAACGCCTCGCTGATCCTCGCCATCATGGTGCTGCCGTTCATCACCGCGATCTCGGTCGACGTGTTCAAGACCGTGCCGCCGGTGCTGAAGGAAGCCGCCTACGGCGTCGGCTGCACCACCTGGGAAGTCGTCCGCAGCGTCGTGATCCCCTACACCCGGGTCGGCGTGATCGGCGGCGTGATGCTGGCGCTCGGCCGTGCGCTCGGCGAAACCATGGCGGTGACCTTCATCATCGGCAACTCGTTCCGGATCTCCGGCTCGATCTTCGCGCCCGGCACCACGATCTCGGCGGCGATCGCCTCCGAGTTTGCCGAGAGCGACGGCCTGCACCAGTCCGGCCTGATCCTGCTCGGCCTGCTGCTGTTCATTCTGACCTTCCTGGTGCTGGCGGCCGCCCGGCTGCTGCTGCTGCGGCTCGAACTGAAGGCGGGCAAGTAAGATGTCGCCGATCCATCTCGACAACCCGATCTACAAGCGGCGTCACCGCAACGACCTTGTGATCAAGGTGCTGTGTTCGGGGGCGGCGCTGTTCGGCGTCACCTGGCTGGCGCTGATCCTGTTCACGCTGTTCTGGAATGGCCTTGCCGGCCTCAATCTCGAAGTGTTCACCCAGAACACGCCGCCGCCCGGCTCAAGCGAGGGCGGTCTTCTGAACGCGATCGTCGGCTCGGTGCTGATGACCATTCTGGGCGTCGGAATCGGCGCGCCGCTCGGGCTGTTCGCCGGTACGTATCTGGCCGAATACGGCAAGTACGACAAGCTCACCTCGGTGATCCGCTTCATCAACGACATCCTGCTCAGCGCCCCCTCGATCATCATCGGCCTGTTCATCTACGGCGCGGTGGTGGTGACGATGGGCCGGTTCTCGGCGCTCGCCGGCGCGCTGGCGCTGGCGGTGATCGTGATCCCGGTGGTGGTGCGCACCACCGAAGACATGCTGCTGCTGGTGCCGAGTTCGCTGCGCGAAGCCGCCTCGGCGCTCGGCCTGCCGCGCTCGCTGGTGATCCGCCGGATCGCCTATCGCGCCGCCCGCGCCGGCCTGATCACCGGCATCCTGTTGGCGACCGCGCGCGTCGCCGGCGAGACCGCGCCGCTGCTGTTCACCGCGCTCAGCAACCAGTTCTTCAGCCTGGATCTGACCAAGACGATGGCCAACCTGCCGGTGACCATCAACAACTTCGTCCAGAGCCCCTACGCTTACTGGAAGCAACTCGCCTGGACCGGCGCGCTGCTGATCACCCTGACCGTGCTTGCCCTGAACATTGGCGCGCGCATCATCGGCGCCGAGAGGACCACGAAATGACCGAGATCTCGATCGCCACCAGCGTTCCGTCCGCGATGCCGCCGATCGGCGCCCAGCCGGACGGCCCGGCCAAGGTGACCGTGCGCGACCTCAATTTCTACTACGGTCAGAACCACGCCCTGAAGCACATCAATCTGGCGCTCGCCACCAACCGCGTCACCGCGTTCATCGGTCCGTCGGGCTGCGGCAAGTCGACCCTGCTGCGCATCTTCAACCGGATGTATGATCTGTATCCGGGGCAGCGCGCCGAGGGGCAGGTGCTGCTCGACAACACCAACATCCTCGACCCCAAGCTCGACCTCAACCTGCTGCGCGCGCGGGTCGGCATGGTGTTCCAGAAGCCGACGCCGTTCCCGATGACGATCTATGAGAACATCGCGTTCGGCGTCCGGCTGTACGAGAAGATCTCAAAGTCCGAGATGGACGGACGTGTCGAGAAGGCGCTGCGCGGCGCGGCGCTGTGGAACGAAGTCAAAGACAAGCTCAACGCTTCCGGCCTCAGCCTGTCGGGCGGTCAGCAGCAGCGGCTGTGCATTGCCCGCACCATCGCGGTGCGGCCGGAAGTGATCCTGTTCGACGAGCCGTGCTCGGCGCTCGACCCGATCTCCACCGCCAAGATCGAAGAGCTGATCGACGAGCTGAAGGAACAATACACGATCGCGATCGTGACCCATAACATGCAGCAGGCGGCGCGCGTGTCGGAGTCGACTGCCTTCATGTATCTCGGCGAGCTGATCGAGTTCGGCCCGACCAACAAGATCTTCACCTCGCCGAGCGATCGGCGCACCCAGGACTACATCACCGGCCGGTTCGGCTGACGCGGCGGGCGAGGAGCACGGATATGGGATTCGAACATACCACCAAGGCGTTCGACGGCGATCTGCAGGATCTGACCCGGCTGGTTGCGGAGATGGGCGGATTGGCCGAGCGCCAGATCGTCGACTCGGTCGATGCGCTGATCCGGCGAGACGTCGCGCTGGCCTCGCGCGTGGTCGCGGCCGACGCCGAGATCGACCAGATGCAGCGGAGTATCGAAGAGCGCGCGGTGCTGACCATCGCGCGGCGTCAGCCGATGGCGATCGACCTGCGCGAAATCGTCGGCGCGATGCGCGTCGCCACCGATCTCGAGCGGATCGGCGATCTGTCGAAGAACATCGCCAAGCGCGTCAACGCGATCGACAACGACTTCCATCCGTTGAAGCTGATCCGCGGCCTCGAACACATGACCGATCTGGTGCAGTCGCAGGTCAAGGCCGTGCTCGATGCCTACACGGCGCACGATCTGCCGGCCGCGATGGTGGTGTGGAACGGCGACGAGGAAGTCGACGCGATCTGCACCTCGCTGTTCCGCGAGCTGCTCACCTACATGATGGAAGATCCGCGCAACATCTCGTTCTGCATCCACCTGATGTTCTGCGCCAAGAACATCGAGCGGATCGGCGATCATGCGACCAACATCGCCGAGACGGTGTTCTACATGATCGAGGGCCAGCAGATCATGGACAAGCGTCCGAAGGGCGACATGACCACGTTCGCCAACGCGACGCCCGGCAACTGACGCTGCTCTGGCGGCCGGCCCGCCGGGCCGGCGCCATGGGACGGATCGAGACGACACTGAGACGAGGACGACGATGGCTGCGCGCATTCTGGTAGTTGAAGACGAGGAAGCGCTGACGACGCTGCTGCGATACAATCTGGAATCCGAAGGTTACGAGGTCGAGACGGTGGCGCGCGGCGACGACGCCGACACCCGGATGAAGGAGCGGATTCCGGATCTGGTGGTGCTGGACTGGATGCTGCCGGGCCTGTCCGGCATCGAACTGTGCCGCCGCCTGCGGGCGCGCAGCGACACCAAGCAACTGCCGATCATCATGCTCACCGCGCGCGGCGAGGAAAGCGAGCGCGTCCGCGGGCTCGCCACCGGGGCGGACGATTACATCGTCAAGCCGTTCTCGGTGCCGGAGCTGCTGGCGCGGGTGAAGGGCTTGCTGCGCCGCGCGGCGCCGGAGCGGCTCGCTACCGTGCTGGCGTATGGTGATCTCGAGCTCGATCGCGACAAGCGCCGGGTGGCGCGGTCCGGTCGGCCGATCGATCTCGGCCCGACCGAGTATCGCCTGCTCGAATTCTTCCTGGAGCACCCGGGCCGGGTGTTCAGCCGCGAGCAGCTGCTCGACGGCGTCTGGGGCCGCGATATCTATATCGATGAGCGCACCGTCGACGTGCATATCGGCCGTCTGCGCAAGCTGCTCAATATCGGCCGCGAGCAGGACCCGATCCGCACCGTTCGCGGCGCCGGCTACGCCCTCGACGACCGCTTCGCCAAGGTCGAAGGCAGCCCGTCGTAGTTGTTAGCAGGTTTGCGACGTCGGGTGGGCAAAGCGAAGCGTGCCCACCAAGACACTCGTTTCAAATCACGATGACCGCGAGCGTGATTTAGCGACACGTGGGAACGACGCGATGGCGGCGTTTGTCGACTCTATCGCTTTTGCAATCGTTCAGCCGCGGCCTCAGCCCAACATAGCAGCGTCATCCTCCGCGAAGGCGGAGGATCCAGTACTGCAGTGAGTGGGGGGAAGTAACCGACGCTCTGGAATACTGGGTCGCCCGCTTTTGCGGGCGATGACAGTTTGGAGGTATGGCGCAGCCCTGCGCTGCACGCGCGGTTTGCCGCGGCCTCGGGCAGGCGGCGTCAGTCTAGCGCGTGGTCTTGGGAGCTGCGCGGCGGCGATCGCCGACCGGCTGATAGGCGATGCGCGAGTGATGCGCGCAGTAGGGCAGGCCCGGCAGCGACTTGCCGCCGCAGAAGAAGAATTCCGGGCTCGACGGATCGCCGACCGGCCAGTGGCAGGTGGCTTCGTTGAGTTCCAGCAGCGACAGGCGCTGGTTCATCGGAACCACGTTGTCGAAGGCGATCGGATCGGGCTCGGCTTCCACTTCGAAAGCGTGCGCCAGCGCGGTGTTGCCGCGCGCCACCGGGCGGGTCACCCTCATCATCTGCTGCACCGGGCGCGCCTTGCGCGGCCGCGGCGCTGCCGACGTGGGGCTCTTGGCCCGGCCCGACAGGCCGAGGCGGTGGACCTTGCCGATCACGGCATTGCGGGTGACGTTGCCAAGCTCGGCGGCAATTTGACTCGCCGACAGCCCGCCCTCCCACAATTTCTTCAACTGCTCGACGCGCTCGTCGGTCCAGGTCAATGCCGTCATAGTTCTATCCCTTCCTGCCGCGGGCGCCGAAGGGCGGCGCGGAACCGCGGCTGTGAGGTCGTCAAAATCTCAGCTGTCAGAATCCCTTAGCGCTCGCCGGACGACCCTTGCCGCCCCGGCGTTACGCCTCATCCGAGAACTCGAAATGGATTACAAACCGCGCACGAGATGTCGTACCCGACAGTCAAAAGGCTACAATATGCCGTGACTCGCGCGCAAGAGTCCGACCCGGTGCGTCCACACCTTCTCCTGTGAGTGAGTCCGCGAAGCCACAACAAACAGCGCGAGTGCTGCTTTCTGGCAGCACTTCGTCGAAGCTCCGTGTTGACAGTGAGTTCGACGCTTCTAGAATAATCCCACGTGCCGCCTGGAAAGGCGGCACGTTTCGTTTCCGGGGTACGTTGTCCCAGACTGCGTTCGTGTCATGCGCGTGACGCGGCCGGCCGGCGGCCCGCTATTTTCCGATCGGATCGGCCATGTCTCAGAGCGCTTCAACGTCCCATCTCCTCCCGGTTTTCGCCAGAGCGGATGTCGCGTTCGAGCGCGGCGAAGGTGTCTGGCTGCACGGAACTGATGGCGAGCGCTACCTCGACTTCACCAGCGGCGTCGCCGTCAACGCGCTCGGCCATTGCCATCCGCATCTGGTCGAAGCCTTGCAGCAGCAGGCGACCAAACTGTGGCACATGTCCAACCTGTTCAAGAGCCCCGACGGCGAGAAGCTGGCGGCGCGGCTGTGTGAACAGAGCTTTGCCGACAAGGTGTTCTTCTGCAATTCGGGTGCTGAAGCGGTCGAGTGCGCGCTGAAGATGGCGCGGCACTATCACTTCTCCAAGGGCGAGCCCGAGCGCACCCGGGTGATTACTTTCGAGGGCGCGTTCCACGGCCGCACGCTCGGCACGCTCGCCGCCACCGGCGCGGCAAAGTACCTGGAAGGCTACGGCAAGCCGCTCGACGGTTTCGATCAGTTGCCGCTCGGTGACCTCGATGCGGTGAAGGCCGCGATCGGTCCGACCACCGCCGCGATCCTGATCGAGCCGCTGCAGGGCGAGGGCGGCGTGCGCTCGCCGGAGCTGGCGTTCTTCCGCGGCCTGCGGGAGCTGTGCGACGCGCACGGCCTGCTGCTGATCTTCGACGAAGTCCAGACCGGCATGGGCCGCACCGGCGAACTGTTCGCCTATAAGCGGGTCGGCGTCGCGCCGGATTTGATGTCGCTGGCCAAGGCGCTCGGCGGCGGCTTTCCGATCGGCGCCTGCCTGTCGACCGCGGAAGCCGCGAAGGGCATGGCGCCAGGCGCACACGGCTCGACCTTCGGCGGCAATCCGCTGGCCGTCGCGGCCGCTAACGCTGTGCTCGACATCATGCTGCAGCCGGGCTTCTTCGACCACGTCAAGAAGATGTCGCTGCTGCTGAAACAGAAGCTTGCCGGTGTCGTCGATCGGCATCCGCGCGTCGTCAGCGAAATCCGCGGCGAAGGCTTGCTGCTCGGCCTCAAGGCGGTGGTGCCATCGCCGGAGCTGATCGCGGCGCTGCGGGCCGAGAAGCTGCTCACCGTCGGCGCCGGCGACAACGTCGTGCGACTGCTGCCGCCGCTGATCGTCAGCGAGGCCGAGCTTGATGACGCGATCGGGCGACTGGAGCGCGCCTGCATCACGCTTGCCGGGCAGGCGGCGCAGAAGGAGGCGGTGTGATGAGCAGCTCCAGCAACACGCCGCGGCACTTCCTCGATCTGACCGAACTGCCGACCTCCGAGCTCCGCAACATGCTGGCCGCTGCGGTCGCCATGAAGGCGAAGCGCAAGGCGAACGCCGTTGCCGACAAGCCGCTCGCCGGCAAGACGCTGGCGATGATCTTCGACAAGCCGTCGACCCGGACGCGGGTGTCGTTCGACGTCGGCATGCGCCAGCTCGGCGGCGAGTCGATCATGCTGACCGGTGCCGAGATGCAGCTCGGCCGCGGCGAAACCATCGCCGACACCGCGCGGGTGCTGTCGCGCTTCGTCGACATCATCATGATCCGCATCCTCAATCACGAGGCGCTGCTGGAGCTCGCCGCCAACGCCACCGTGCCGGTGATCAACGGCCTGACCCGCAAGTCGCATCCGTGTCAGGTGATGGCCGACGTGATGACGTTCGAGGAGCATCGCGGCCCGATCAAGGGGCGCACCATCGCCTGGACCGGCGACGACAACAACGTGCTGGCGTCGTTCGCTCACGCCGCGCAGCGCTTCGACTTCAAGCTCAACATCGCCACTCCGCCGCAGCTGTCGCCCAGCAAGGCGCTGCGCGACTGGATCAAGCAGAGCGGCGCGGCGATCACCATCGGCACCGATCCGGAGGAGGCCGTGCGCGGCGCCGACTGCGTCGTCACCGACACCTGGGTGTCGATGGGCGACAAGGACGGCGAGCACCGCCACAATTTGCTCAAGCCCTATCAGGTCAACGCCAAGCTGATGTCGCTCGCCCACAAGGACGCGATCTTCATGCACTGCCTGCCGGCGCATCGCGGCGAAGAGGTCACCGACGAGGTGATCGACGGCCCGCAGTCGGTGGTGTTCGACGAAGCCGAAAACCGCCTGCACGCCCAAAAGGGCATTCTGGCCTGGTGCCTCGGCGCGGTGGCGTAGTTACTTCTTCCCATGTGAGCGAAGCGGCCGCCGTGCCCCTCCCCCTTGCGGGGAGGGGCGGCCGAGCGAAGCGGAGGCCGGGGTGGGGGCTCCGAGCACTGAGCGTGTGGTTACCCCACCCGACCGGCCTTACGGCCGGCCACCCTCCCCGCA